>CAZJIU010000059.1:0-14320 GCA_964546145.1 uncultured bacterium | reverse complement strand
TCGGGCTACCGGAGAAAAGTTGAATTCGAAATATTTTGTCGAACAGCTTTAAAAACCTCAGAAGACTTTATTAAAATTTGAGATTTTGCTAATATTTAAAAAGAGTAAATTTTATAAAATGCTTGATTGTATGAAATATATACATATATATTTGAGACAACATTTTAAATTGTGAAATAAAACCAGGTCATTATTCCCATATTAAAAAATTCAGGGAAAATTTTTGAAAAATGGCAAATCCTTAAAAAATCAGAGATAGAATGAATAAACCGTATTTACTTTTTTTATTGTTCGTCATTTTTTTGATGCTATCCGTTATAATCGGATCTGCTCAGGATGAAGTTATTACTGTTACCCTGACTAGTGATGAGACCCTGCGTTCACTGGCTGTTAAATATTTTGGTGAACCTAATGATTGGGAGGTAATTTTATTTTACAACGGTTTTCAATCCATTAGTGAAGTAAATATTGGTACCCAACTGAAAATTCCAATAGGACTTTACCGCAAGGTCAATAAAACATTGGATTCAGTGCAAGAATTAATTATTCAGGCGAATAATGAAGGTGCGGGAATCCTGGCAAAGGAGCAATTAGAATCGGCTATCGGAAGTCAAAAGGAAGCGATAGAATTAAAGAAAAAAGGCAAATTAGACCTTGCTTATGCAAAAGCCCAGGAGGCTCAAAATTACATCAAGAATGCAATTCAGCAGACAAAAGAAAAAAGAATTAAATCAATCTCAGCTATTCTTTCAGAGAAGAAAGGTAAGGTTCAGTCACGCAAGCAAGACCAATCAGTTTGGTTTGATACAAATCAAAATCAGGATCTAATTGAAAAGGAACATGTTCGAACACTGACCAGTTCCTCAGGCGAAATCTCTTTTATCGATGGTAGCCGATTGAATCTCAGCCAAAATTCATTAGCAGTGATCGAAGCAATGAAACAGGACCTGATTAAAAACACTAGTAAATCGAGTGTGGTCGTTCTGCAGGGCGATGTCCTGGCCTATTTAACGAGTCAAAATAAAAAGAATGATGTCAACGTCTCTGTTCCTGGAGTTCAAACCGATATCCGTTCGCGCAACTTTCGCACATCCAGAGATGAAAATAATGTGGCAAAGTTTGCGAACTATGATGGTGAAATAGATGTTCAGGCGGCGGGCAGTTCAGTGACATTGAAAAAGAATGAGGGAACCAGTATCGCTCCGGGAGAAAAACCCAAAGAGGCGCGAAAATTACTGGATGCGCCGGTCATTATTGTACCCGAGCCTAAGACAAAAATATTTTCTGATTTGGCGGAAATCAAATGGAATAAAATCCCCGCTGCAAAAGGATATCGCATTCAGATTTCCACAAAACGGATATTTTCTGAGGTGCTTCTGGATGAGAGAACCGATGAACGCACGACTTATCAATGGAAATCCGATGAAACCGGCGTGTTTTATCTGCGGATTGCCTCGATTGATAAAGAGAATTTTACCGGTCCTTTTACCAGTCCGGTCGAATTCTATCTTGGAAGAGACGTAACGCCGCCTTATTTACTGGTCGAATCCCCTGGTGAAAATGAGAGTACCTATCAAGATAATATTGTACTCAGCGGAGTTGTAGAAATTGAAGCTAACCTGATGGTTAACAGTGATACGATTTCGATAGGGACTGATGGAAAGTTTAACCAGGAATTCAAATTAAAACCGGGGAAAAACATCCTCACTATTCAGGCAGTTGATCCGGCGGGCAATTCAACTGAGGTAGTCCGCACGGTTTACTATAACGCCGATGACCAATTAATCTATCTGGACAGCAAACCAGCTATGTCGGTCAATACAACCGAATTTGCGGTTAGTGGTTCGACGAAACCCGGTACTGAAATTCGCATCAATGGACAATTAGTCCAACTGGTGGATTATAAATTCAATCATATCGTTACTTTGCAGCAAGGCGAGAATCACATTATTATCAATGCCAAATCTCAAAAAGGGCAGACTCAATCGTCTACACTAACCATAACTCTGGATCAACAACCACCGGATCTGTCACTTGAAGATATTCCTTCCTTTACTAAGGAAGCCTCGATGGAGATAGCGGGAAAGACTGACGAGCCCTGTACTATTTCGATCAATAAAGAAAAAATCTCAGTCGAACAAAATCAATTCAAACATGTTGAAAAACTTCAAGAGGGAGAAAATATCATTGAATTAATGGCGGAAGATTTGGCTGGCAATCAGAACCTGACGGAGATCGAAATTGTCCGCGATACCCAGAAACCAAAGATTGTAACGGTTTCGTTACTGCCTGAACAGGTCAAAGGCGGCGAGTTGGTTCAGTTAAAAATTCAGGCCAAAGATAGTGGTGTTGGTCTATCGCGAAATGGAAAATTTAGTGTCGGCCTAACTACTGGGGGACAGAATTTTTCCGGTATGCTGAGTCTGGGCTCAGGTGGAATATATCTCGGCACTCTTATTATTCCACCGGGAATTCAGGGAAAATTGACTGTACAAGAACTGGTTATCCAGGATTATCTTGGTAATCAGGCTGACTATCCGTAAAAAAGTTTAAGGGTAAGAATCAATTGGAAAAAGGAGGGGGATAATTCTTTTGACGATTAAGAAATTATTCAAACCATCATTACTAAAGAAATTCCTACTGGCGTTTTTGATTGTGACCATGGTTCCGCTAATCATTGCGGAATATTATACCATGAAAAAAGCCGAGGAGGAATTAAAGAGCGTCCTCAATGAGGAATATTATCTAATTATTGACCAGCTACGGCGGACAATTGATGAGGTATTTATCAGCAACTGGGTGACCAATATTATGACCCTTAGTAATTATCTCGGCAAAGATATCTGGATGACTGATGAAGTTCGTAATGCACTTATAGATGCAAAACTCCACCAGATGAATGAAAGCATTTTACTTGCGTTAAAAATGGCCGATATGGATCAGCCTTTCTTCTTTATGAAAAATGAGGTTATTACCAATTTATACAGCAAGGATCCTGATAATATTACCGAATTGTTTCAATTTTCAGGTACAAAATCTACCGGTGATTTAACTAGTTGTGTGAAGGCACCGATATTTTTTACTAACAGTCAGAAATTATTTCTCCCGATCGAATTTCCGATCAACTGGGATGATGGTAGGTCGGCAATGCTTAGAGGGGTATTCGATTTGAACTCCATTTTGGAATTTATATCTACTGAGATCAGCATTGGAGTGCGCGAATTATATATTGTCAATAAAGATGGTACCGTGATCTTCAGCAATAAAAATGCAAAATTTGCCTCTGGCGATAGTTTGCCTTATCCCATAATGGAAAAAGTTAAGGGCGGATTAGAAGGGGAAACCTGCATTTTCCAGCTTGAACAATTCAATTATAAAGGAGAGCGCTATCTGGGCAATTTTGCGCTGTCACAATATCTTTCCTGGGGTGTGGTTGTAGTTGATAAATACAGCCAGGCTTATGCCATGGTTGATCAGGCGAAGCGGGATATTATCAAATGGATTGGTATTGCAATTCTCCTTTGCGTGGCTTTTTCAATATTATTTGCCCGGTCGTTTTCAAGCGCAATTCGCTACATGACGAATATCGCTAAAAAAATTGGAGGTGGAGAATTTGATATCACTGTTAAAACCAAAACCCGGGACGAACTTGGTCAATTAGGCAGCTCGCTGCAAGAAATGGCAATTAGCTTGAAAGAGTCAGTTAGGGTTCGTGAGGAGTTATCTGCAATTCAGGCAGAAGTTAAAATTGCCAGTCGTATTCAGCAGTCAATTTTGCCAGTTGGTTCACCCGATTTAAAAGATTTAGGCTTCGGTGCCCGGTATATTCCAATGGAGGGAGTTGCGGGTGATTTTTATGATTTTCATGTCATTGACAACCAATCAGTCGGGGTCCTGGTGGCGGATGTTTCCGGCCATGGGATTCCGGCGGCGATGATCAGTACGATGGTCAAGGTGGCCTTTTCGCAGCAGAGTGTACACGGCAACGATGCTTCAAGAGTTCTGAATGAAATGAACACCTTGCTATCGGGTAAGATGGAAGATCAATTCTTGACTGCCAGTTACATCTATCTCGATCTGAATAAACGTAAATTGATTATTGCCGATGCAGGTCACTGTCCGTTGCTCATCTGGCGTCGGGAAGAACAGAAAATGCTTAAGCTCAAACCCAAAGGGATGATTATCGGTTTTATGCCCGATATTGAATGTCCGATAGAGGAAACTAAACTAAAAAATGGCGACCGGATCGTAATGTATACCGATGGCATCATTGAAGCTGCCAATCCCGATGGCGAACTTTTTAATGAGGAAAATCTGATTAACCTGATCAGTAAGTATGAGAAACAGGAACCGGAAGCTTTTATTGATACGGTAGTAAATCAATTGCTTGAATGGATTGGTGGGGATAAAAAAACCTTTGATGATGATTTAACAATGGTCGTAATGGATATTGGAAAATCCAAGAATAGCTAATGAGCAGAGGATCATATAAGGATTCAAATATGAAAATTTTAAGGTTATTACTGATATATCTAATCCCGGTTGTAATCACGGCTCAAATTCTGGATCAAAATTTCATTGTAACTTCAGGAATTCAATCAGGAATTGACAAAGGTGACAGTCTTAATCGGGCTAGCTTTTTCGTTGCTATTCCGGCAGACTACCCGGGTAAAATTTATTTTCGGATTTTTGACGCCGATCTGGGTGATACTTATGATAATCCGGTCGGAACATCCGAGACCCGTTATTTAATTTTTGGGCAGCAAGGTTACTACCCCGAACTTTTTAGTTTACAGGATACAATCGAGGTTAATAAAGCCCTGATTAGCTTAATCCTGGGAGCGGACAAATATTATGATAATCGCTGGCGCACAATTGGGACTTTGACCACTCAGCAAGGTTACAAACAAGCCGACAAAATGATTTTTCAGGTCGTAATAGATGGGATTAAAGGTAAAGGACGGAATTTATATCAATTGGCAATATCTACTGATGAGAAACGAAACGAACCAATTGCCGGCATGGAAGTCAGTTCACCTTCGGTGGCAGTCCGTCTGGCAAGTAATCCGCAATCGGCCACGCAGGTAACTTTTCTCATTCCGGACAAATGTGATACGCTAATAATTAATAATTTTGATGCAGATATTGATTTAAGTCCAAACCGCATCAAATTCGAAACTAATTTCAGAAATAATATTCTAATCCCACCATCAAAAGATGGGCGTATTCTGACTAAGAAGATTGCAATTCAAAAGGAGGAGCAGGGACATTTAGGAGCTCTGATCATAGAAGGTAATTCCATAACAAATAATATTCAGTTTTGGGTTACTGATAAGAACGGCAAAATTCTTCTCCTGGATTATCCACCGCTATTGGCTCCAATAAATCATCTGCCAGATGCCAAGTTTAAAGTTATTCCACTAGCTGAGTGCAATACCATGATCCTGGATGCGACCGAATCAGCCGATAGTGATGGGGATGAAGTGCTATTTAAATGGTTTTTTGAAGATAATACAACTGAGGAAGGAATTCGCATTGCGCATGATTTTAAAAAATCCGGTAAACACCTGGTAAAATTGTCAGTCATAGATAATTCGATTTTTATTGCCAATACTACACGCTTAACGCAAACTATTGTAATTAACGATCCGCCGACAGCCGTAATTGAAAATCCCCCAAAAGCGGCTCCGTATCAAACTGTCAGCTTTAGCGGCAGCAAATCATTTGATAACGACGGAAAAATTCTTAATTATCATTGGAATATGGGTGATGGCAACCAGAAAGAAGGGCAGAATATTGAATATAAATATACCCGTCCGGGAACATATGAAGTTACTTTGACCGTTGAAGACGATGGCACGACTCTTTGTACCAAAGCCAAATCTACGGCCAGTATCTGGATCAACAAGTCACCCCAGGCAAAGTTTAATCTTGTAAAAAATTTAGTTGCAGTGAATGAATCGGTTGTAATGCATGCCCAGGGCTCCATTGACAGCGATGGCGAAATTGTAAAATATATGTGGGATTTTGGCGACGGTGCACAAGCTTCTGGAATTGAGACCAGTCATCAATATACAAAACCAGGGAAATATACGGTTAAACTAACCGCGACTGATGATTCGGAGTTAGCTAATGCCGAATCGCACTTGCAGGAGGTGGTAACAGTGAATGCCCCGCCGGTAGCGGTAGCGGAATTTCCCGCGGTGGTTGCTGCTGATGAGTTGGTTATTTTTGATGCAACCAAATCCTCTGATTCTGACGGTCAAATCAGCGAATATAACTGGTCGCTGGGCGATGGTACGATAAAATCTGGGATGAAGGTCAGTTACCAGTATGTGAAACCGGGTACCTATCCGATACAACTCAAGGTTATTGACAACACTCCGACTGCGAATAATTCGAATACAGCCGATTATAAAATCCGGGTAAATAGTTCCCCTGTGCCAGATGCAGGTGGTGATCGGCTGGTAAATGAAAGTGTTGTTTATTTCGATGGCAGCCGATCCCGCGATAGTGACGATGAAATTATCGAATATAGCTGGAATTTTGGCGATAATACCAGTACAAAAGGGGTAAAAGTAAACCATGTATATGCCTCACCTGGGACTTATCTCATGACTCTGACAGTTAAAGATGCATCCGGGACAAAATCTGCGATACAATCGCAGACTGTCCAGATTATTGTCAATAGTCCACCGGTTGCTGATGCTGGTCGGGATCAAGTAGTATCAATTGGAGAGAAAGTCAAGTTCAATGGCGGTTTTTCCAACGATTCCGATGGGAAGATTGTTACTTATAAGTGGGATGTTGCTGAAGGTGTTACCTTAGAGGGTAAGAGGGTCGAGTATACCTATAACAAGCCCGGACTTTATCAGGTTCGACTGACGGTAACCGATAATGATGGCGGGACAGACATTCATTATACTACTATCCATGTTAATAATCCACCCGTCGCCTTAATTGCGCCAATTCCCCGGATTGCTCCTGGCCAATCAATTACATTTGATGGTTCGATGTCTTATGATGTTGATGGAAAAATTGAGAGTGCGGTGTGGGATTTTGGAGATGGCAGTCTTGCTAAAAAAGGTCTAAAAACTAAATACAGTTATCGGGAGCCCGGTCGCTATTCCATGACATTAACAGTAAATGATAACTCCAACGCCACGAATGGAATAACCAAATCAACTCAGCCGATTGCAGTCAACTATCCGCCAAAAGCCGCCTCTGGCAGCGACATTCTTACCTGTGATCAGACCATTCTGTTTGACGGTACCAATAGTTCCGATGCAGACGGCGATAAACTGACCTATTCCTGGGATTTTGGGGACGGAACAGTTGCCAGTGGGATGAAATTGGAACATGTCTACAAGATGCCAGGTGTCTATCCGGTAGTGCTGCGGGTGGATGATGGACAAGAACTATCCAATTCTATCCAGCAAACTATGATTCGGGTTCAGGTTAATTCGGCACCACTGGCATTTGCGGAGGTAAATCGTGATACCGTATGTGCCGGTGAACCGGTGATATTTGACGCTAGTAAGTCGTTTGATATGGAAAAGGACCTGATGCGTTATCTCTGGGATTTTGGGGATGGTAGTACATTAGAAGGGATTAATCCGATTCACTCATATAAACGGGGCGGTAATTATAAAGTTCGTTTAACCGTTTCTGATGCTACAAATCTACCGTGTAACACCTCGATCTCTGATTTATTGATTCATGCTATTGATGCACCGGTGGCTGATGCCGGTATAAATCAAACGGTCTGTGCCAATACGGTTGTGCAGTTTGACGGATCAAAATCCAGCGGTGGAGATCGTTTAATTAAGAGTTATGAATGGGACTTTGGGGATGGCGAACGGGGTGGAGGAGTCAATCCGACCCATGTCTATACCAAAGCCGGTCTTTACACCGTTCGTCTGGAAATCATGGTGCCCGAGATTGGCGACTGTGAAAATACCTCTGAAAGTGAAATTACGGTTAAAGTGATTTCGGCGCCAACGGCTAAATTTACCATGATCGAACAGGGTTGTATCGGGGAAGAAATTGAATACGATGCATCGGGTTCCTTTGCGGAAAATTCAAATATTATTACTTATGATTGGGATTTTGGCGACGGTTCAACCGGCAAAGGAGTAAAAACGAAACATGCCTATCTAACCGAGGGTCGTTATCCGGTTAAATTATCAATTAAGACCGATTCTAATCAGGGCTGTAATGATGCTGTTGCGAATAGTGTTATAATGATCAATGCCGCACCCAAAGCCCAGATTGAAGTGTGTGCCTCCAATGAAGAACCCACCGACCAGAGAGTCTACCAGAATTTTATCAATACAATGCTGAATTTCAATGGCAATAAAAGTACCGATAAAGACGGATTCCTGAAAACTTATCTATGGGACTTTGGCGATGGTGCCAAGGCTGAGGGAGTTTTTACCAAACATCAATATAAAAATACAGGCAGCTATAAAGTCAGACTTTATGTTGAAGATAACAGCAATACCTATTGTGATTACAGTTTGGATAGCATAACGGTTAATATTATCGATTACTCCGAAATCGCCATCACCGGCACCGAAGCAGCTTTTATCGGCGAAGAGCTGGAATATAAATTGGAAACTGCCAAGAAAATTACGGCGACCAACGAAAATACCGAATGGTTCTTCAGCGATGGTACAACGATGAAGGGTTTGGCAATCAAAAAAACCTTCGACAAAGCGGGTAAATTTCAGGTGCAGGCGAAATGTGCTAATCTCTGGAGCCTGGCTCGCGAAATTACAATTGATGCTCTGCCCGAGATTCAAGTACCCGACTCCCAAACGGTAGATGTCGGTATGTCCGTTAAATTGATACCGGCGATTTCCAATCCTTTTAAGGTACCGGTGAAATATGAATGGGATATGGGTGATAAAACAAATATCAAGGGTATCCAAGCTGAGCATATTTTTACTAATCCCGGTGATTATAAGGTAACGTTCAGAGTTTGGTACAAAGAAATCGGTTATGGCCGACCTAAAGAGTATAAAGTTCCGATAAAAGTACTAGCTGCCCCAGTCGTCGAGATTGCAACATCTCCGGAGGTTTTGTATGTCGGTGGTGCCCGGGATGTAGTGATGTTTGAGGCAAAAGTTCAGCCGTATGAACGAAATCTAATCTTTGAATGGGATTTTGGCGACGGTGCAACCGCCGTCGGGAAAATCGTCAAACATACCTATCTGCAGGCTGCCGACTATACGGTAAAATTAACTGTTTACGATGCCACCCGGGTAAATGCGAAAAAATACAGTTTCAAGAAGCGGATAACACTATTAAAACGATAGAATGTGAGTTTTATAGAATTTGTTTAAGGAGCGGCTTACGGTCGCTCCTTTTTTTTCAAATTGATCAGATGAAATCATTTCAATACCAAGTTATTAATAATTATCTGGTTAAATATCATACTTTAAATTTGGTTCTTTAGGGGATTCTTACTACATTTCCGGTTCAAATTGAGAGTAGCATGACACGGTGCAGAAATAAAATCAAACCAATCATAGCAATATTGATCATCCTTTCATTCATCTGGGTGAATTTCAACCTCTCTTACTATAGCCATATTCATATTGATGAGCATGGTAAACTAATTGTTCACGCGCACCCTTTTGCAAGGTCTGAACGGCATAGCAATTCAGCTGCCCACCATACTCATACAAAAAGCGAATATATTTACCTTTCCACGATTTACAGTACCCTGACATTATTCATAGTCTGTATATTATTAATTACGCTATTACTGTGGATTTGTCGTTGGATCAAAAAGGAACAGCTTTTTCAGAGAAATCCCAGTGATATTTTTCGTGAGGCGATTTTCAGACGCGGTCCACCTGCGTTTCAATATATAATTTATACTAAATAAGATCAACGGGCATTCATTATAGTCACAGCGATCACAGGAAGTATGTATTACGCTCCTCTGTCGGTCTGGCAATTAACGATGTTATTAACAACATCTTTGATATTGACGATTATTTGAACCATATCCGCGGACTTCCTCATTTCCGATAGCGCAAACGTCCGGCAAATCACATGCCCACTATCCCTCTTTTATAGTATAAATATGTTCTGAAAATCACCATGTTATGCGATTGAAAGCACTGACGTATTATCTAAGATTGTCATTATTATTAATCGTTTTTTACAAAGGATAAAAAAGTGAAAAATGTAAGTGTTTTAATACTATTTCTGGGATTGAATTTATCTCTATTTGCCGGAGAAAAAACCGACGCTATGCTTTTCGGCGACATTAAATCCAAAGTCACGGGTGAACATATCCCCTACGCCAATATCATGGTCAAGGGCACCAACATCGGCACAGCGGCAGATGGCAGTGGACACTTCAAATTGGCAAATCTTCCCGTGGGTAAATGTATCATTATTGCCCGGGCAATCGGCTATAAATCCCAGGAAAAAGAGGTTTTCATGGAGAAAAATAAAGCCATTACCCTTTTTTTCGATCTGGATGAAGATGTGCTGGAACTGGAGCAAATCGTGGTCACGGGCACACGAACGGAACACTATATTAAAGATGTTCCCGTCCGCACCGAGGTCATCACCGTGCAAGAAATTGAAAATAAAAATGCCTGCAATCTGTACGAAGCGCTGGAAGGTACTCCCGGCGTACGTGTGGAGCAGCAGTGTCAGTACTGTAATTTTACAATGGTCAGAATGCAAGGGCTTGGGGCGGAACATACCCAGGTGTTGATCAATGGACAACCCATGTACTCCGGTTTGGCGGGAGTGTATGGTTTACAACAATTAGGAACGGCAGATATTGACCGGATCGAAATCGTCAAAGGCGCCGGGTCGGCTCTGTACGGGAGTAGTGCCGTCGCGGGAGCAATTAATATTGTTACCAGTGAGCCCTCTTTTATCCCCACTACAAGTGTCGGAATGCAGTTTAGCAGTTACAATGCGAATCGGTATAATATTTCCTCTTCCCTGCGCAATGAAAAGGGCAATATCGGTTTGAATATATTCGCCCAGCGTCTGACGGAAGACGCCGTTGATGAAACCGGTGCCGGTACGACTCAGAAAGAAGTTAAACATAGGGATGGAATTTCCGATCGGGTAGCTGCCAACTTAACCAACGCTGGTTTCAGCCTTTATATTAACGATGCCTTTTTCGAAGGTGACAAACTGATTATCAGGGGTAAATCAGTTTTCGAAAAAAGACAGGGTGGTACGATGACCGATGATTATTATCGAAATCCCCTTACTGACGGTACCGAAAACATCACCACAGATCGTTATGAAGCCGAGCTAAGTTATCGTAAAAAGATCAAATCCACTTCCGATTTGAATGTTTCGCTGGCTTATGTTAACCATCACCGGGACGCCACGAACGATTCCTTCCTTGGCGATTACATGGACACCCATGATGACAATGTACCTGATCTGCGCAATATGCGTCCCTATCTCGCCGCTGAAAATTCTTACACTGCCACAGTGACCTTCGGAACCGCTATCAAAAATCACAGTTTTTTACTTGGCGCTCAGGGCTATTTTGATGATTTGGAAGAGTCGGGAATGTATGTCGTGGTCAATCCAGAAAGTGATTATCTGGGAGAGTCTTACCGGTCGGTAAGCAACAAACCGGCAAAGGAGTTCGGCGCATTTGTGCAGGATGAATGGGCGCTCAGCAATCTGTTGGCATTCGTTCCGGGCATTCGGCTTGATAATCATCATTCCAGTGAAGAATATCGTGCAGACCAGCAGGTCTTTGCGACTAACTTTTTTCCCAAAACCAGTTTCGATGAAACCAGCGTCAATCCACGTGTAGCGTTGAAATATATACTTTCCGAAAAAATCACCTTGCGCGTCAACATGGGCACTGGCTTTAGGGCGCCTTACGGATTTTCGGAGGATTTGCATCTTTGCAGCGGGTCACCGCGAGTCTGGAAATCGTCAAGCTTGGATCCGGAGACATCTATCAGTTATAACCTCTCCGCCGATTATTATGGAAGAACTATGCGGGTGAGTGCTAATGTCTTCCGCACCGATTTGAAGAATAAGATCGGTTTTGTGGATGCCGCGGAGGAGGTGGCGGCGCTGGGATATGATTATCAGTGGAAAAACATTGACAATGCGTTTGTTCAGGGTGTCGAACTTTCGGTCATGGCAAGCCTTATCCACAATCTCAATCTGGGCGTCGATCTGACATTTAATCAGGGCAAATATAATAATGTTCGTGAAGATTGGGTGGGCACGCAATACGAGAGTGACAGTAAATATATTTCTCGCTTCCCGACAGCCACCGGAAATTTGAAAATCGAATACAGCCCGCAAAGCTGGAGTTTTGTCTTGCTCGGCAACTACCAGGGCAGCCTGTACATTGATTATTACAACGAGGAGATTGATCTGGCGGTCGGCGACCAATCCAAGATTAAAAAGACCGATCCCTTTATGCTTTTCAATGCCAGGGTATCGAAGCGTTTAAATCAATTTAGATTCTATGCCGGTGTTGACAACATCTTCGATTATGTACAGGACGAAAAATATCTGGATGACGCCGCCTTCATGTATGCGCCGATGTTTGGGACAATGGTTTACGGCGGACTGTCCTTTGAAATAAAGTGAACCAAGAGATTAATCATAGGAAGCACGGCGTGCAGTGCCCCAATAAATTTTTTTCTTAAGACGGTTAAAATCAAAAGTATATCAGAGATTAACACAGTTTTGATTATTGTGTATTTACCAAAAAATCTCTATTATTGATTAGCATAAAGAGGTTGACTCTGATATTATATCGGCAAACGATCAAAATGGTTTAAAAAATGGCTGATTCAATTATCGAACTTGTTGAAAAATTTGCCCGTAATAGCGCCGAGTATAAAAATCCGAAGTATAATGAAACGGAATTACGTGTCGAGTTTGTCAACCCATTCTGGGAATTACTCGGCTGGGACGTCAATAATGTCTCCGGTAAATCCCTGAATTACCGCGATGTGATTCACGAAGACGAAATCCGTGTCGGACAAACAACCAAAGCTCCGGATTATTCCTTCCGTATCGGCGGACGACGTGTTTTCTTTTTGGAAGCCAAGAAACCTTCCATAGATCTGAAAAACGATCCCGAACCGGCATACCAACTGCGTCGCTATGCTTACAGTGGCAAATTACCAATTTCGATCCTGACCGATTTTGAAGAATTCAGTGTCTACGACACGACCATAAAACCAGCCATTTCCGACAAACCACATGTTGGACGCATGTTATATTTCAACTACCAGGAATATGTTGATAATTGGGATTTTCTCCGAACGACCTTTTCATACGATGAAATTCAACACGGCAATCTCGAACGCTTTATCCAGAGCAAACAGGGTAAGAAACCGCGTGCCGAACTCGACCGCGACTTCCTGGACGATCTCGATAACTGGCGGATTCTACTGGCCCGGAATATCGCTTTGCGTAACCCGGGGCTCTCGGAGCGCGAGTTGAATTATGCGGTGCAGATGACCATTGACCGGCTGATTTTCCTGCGTATGAGTGAAGACCGTGGACTCGAAACGCAATATCCGCTTCAAGCGCTACTGAACGGTGAGCATGTCTATCCGCGCCTGGTCGAGATTTATTATCGTGCCGATGAACGTTATAATTCCGGGTTGTTTCAGTTTAGCGAAAAAGACGGCCCAAATCCCGACTCTATCACACCGACGCTGACAATTGACGATAAATTACTGAAGGATATTATCCGTAAACTCTATTATCCCGATTGCCCGTATGAATTCAGCATTCTGCCGGTGGAAGTGCTCGGCAATGCTTACGAGCAATTTCTTGGCAAACGCATCACGCTGACTGCCGGACACCATGCGCGGATTGAGGAAAAGCCGGAGGTGCGTAAGGCGGGCGGCGTCTATTACACGCCGCAATATATCGTGGATTATATTGTTAAAAATACGGTCGGGAAATTGTTAGAAAACAAAACACCCGCCGAAGTCTCCCAATTGCGTATTCTCGATCCGGCTTGCGGTTCGGGTTCGTTTCTGCTCGGCGCCTATCAATACCTGATGAACTGGCACCTGGAATTTTATCGAAATGAATACGAAAGAACCGGCACGATTCCTTTAATTCAGTTCAAGAAAGAAAAGAATCGGCGGAAGTCCACGGCGCAAGCCATCTTTCAGGGCCGGGGCGGGGACTGGTTTCTCTCCACCGCCGAGAAGAAACGCATTTTGCTGAATAATATCTACGGCGTGGATATTGACGCCAATGCCGTGGAGGTAACCAAACTCAGTCTCTTGCTCAAGGTGCTGGAAAACGAGAATAGTGAAACCCTCGC
>CAZJIU010000058.1:1920-14457 GCA_964546145.1 uncultured bacterium | reverse complement strand
ATTGCCGGAAGTCCGTCGAGTGCCTCGGCGACAACTTTGTTCGTGATTTGCTGTGCCTCCTCGATAGATTTTCCGATAACCAATTCGGTAGCCATAGAACTGGTCGCAATTGCCGCACCACAGCCAAAAGTCTTAAATTTTGCATCGGTGATTATATTGCCATTGACCTTGATATACATTTCCATCACATCTCCACAAATTGGGTTGCCGACCCGACCGACTCCATCGGGATTTTCGATTTCCCCGACATTGCGTGGATTTCTAAAATGGTCCATGACTTTTTCACTGTACTGTTCCATTGAGTATTATCCTTTTTTTTGATATAACGGAGACATAGCCCGCAATTTTTGCACGATTCCTGGCAATACTTCGATAACATAATCTAACTCTTCCCGGGTGGTACTTTTACCCATACTAAATCGTACCGAGCCGTGCGCATGTTCGTGACTTAGTCCGATGGCTAGTAGTACATGGCTGGGTTCCAGGCTGGAGGAACTACAGGCTGATCCGGTGGAAGCGGCGATGCCTTCCATATCGAGATTCAACAGGATTGACTCACCCTCGACTCCTACAAACGAGATATTGATGTTATTTGGCAGACGATTGATGGGGTGACCATTGAGGAATGCGTCGTCTATCTTGTTAAGAATCTTTTGAATAAATTCGTCACGCAGTTTAGATTGCCGATCAATTTCGTTTTCCATTATCACCAGTGCAATCTCGACCGCTTTCCCCATGCCAATAATCCCGGGAACGTTTTCGGTTGAGGCGCGTCGGCGCCTTTCCTGATCGCCGCCATGGATTAATGGAGTTATTTTAGAACCCCGACGGATATAAAGAGCGCCAACACCTTTCGGACCGTAGAATTTATGAGCTGAAGAGCTCAGTAAATCCACGTTCAGCTCATTGACGTTAATTGGAATATGACCGAAAGTCTGGACCGCATCGGTATGCAAAAGAATTCTATTTTTCCGGGCAATTTCACCAATCTCTCGAATGGGTTGAATACTGCCGATTTCGTTATTGGCATGCATGATGGAAATCAGGATGGTCTGAGGCGAAATTGACTTTTCCAGTTCCTCAAGTTTTACAATCCCGAATTTATCAACGGGTAAATAAGTCACCCGGTAGCCGTTTTTTTCAAGGAATTGGCAAGTATACAAAACGGCATGATGCTCGATTTGAGAAGTGATAATGTGGTTGCCTTTTTGCCGTAATGAATGGGCAACACCTTTGATTGCGAAATTGTCACTCTCACTGCCGCCGCTGGTGAAGACAATCTCCTGGGTATTTGCGCCAAGGGCTTGAGCCAGAATTTGCCGGGCGTTTTCAATGGCATTTTTAGTGCTCCTACTGATGGAATAAATGCTGGAAGGATTTCCATAATATTCATGGAAATAAGGCAGCATGGCTTCGACAATGACTGGATCGGTAGCTGTAGTAGCGGCATGATCGAGGTAAATCGTTCTCATTTGGTCTATACTTCTCCATGATGAAAGTTTGATTGATATTTTTGAACGAGGCTGTCAAGTGAATAGCCGGCAAGAGTGTCTGAAATCGTTTTTTCTAATTCAGTCCAAACTCCCCTGGCGATACAAAAATCGGAGCGATCACAGACTGCCGGAAAATCAACACATTCTGACGGCGAGAGCGGTCCCTCAAGCACCTCAATGATCTCTTTTAGGGTTATTTCGGATGGCGCTTTGGCAAGCATGTAGCCACCCTTTGCTCCTCTCACTGCCTGGATCAGCCGGGCAGCTTTTAATGGTGCTACAAGATGTTCCAGATAGCGAACCGACAGGTTTTCTTTTAAACCGATTTCCTTAAGCATCATCGGACCGTTGCCGTAATTTAAGGCCAACTGCAGCATTAGCCGTGTTCCATATTTGCCTTTGGTCGAGATCCGGATCATGTTATTTTGAGTTCTCTTTTTATCTTTAAATCCTACTATTCCTACTAAACTGGTAGGAATATATAATTTTTAAAAATTCTGGTCAAGAACTTTTTGATATAAACGAACAGCTGGAATTATAGCAAGAAGTGTTTTATTGAAAGATATTACCGGAGATAGAGATTGAGTAATTTTAAATTTGACAATCCCAGACCTGGAAGAGAAGAATAAAAAAAACGATTAAGCCCAGCAGTAAATATATTCCGGTTTTTACACCGGTAGTAATTCGGAATGTTTTTTTTCGTTTTCGATGGTGACTTGGCATTTCTGCACTCCGTTTAGTTAGCCTTTACTCATTGATAATCTAATTATTATTTTGAAATAGTGAACAAATAATTTTCACTTTTTGCTAAATGATTAGCTATAGTAATCCAGATAATTAGCCATAGGGCTGCGAAGAAAATTCCGATAGCCATTCCAAAAAGTATATCAAAAGGATAATGAACACCAACGTAAATGCGACTTAGAGAGACAAGTAGAGCTATTGTCAGAAAAGCATATTTATAGCGCCGGAAAAAAAAGATCAGAATTGCCATTGCTCCGGTAACGTTCGCTGCATGATTAGAGGGAAAGCCATACTTGCCACCCCGTTTAACTAAGAGACGCACATCAGTTAAGGCTCGCGAAGGACGTACCCGCTTAAATGCAGGTTTCAGGATTTGAGCACAAATTGGATCGGTAGTAGCTACCGTTAGCAGAATCAATAATCCGGCAATTCTCGTTCTTTTATTCCTGAAGATCAGCATTCCCAGCCAGATGAGAAGAATCGGAACCGCCCAATACCATTGATTGGTGATAACAGGCATAAGCCAATCAAAAAACGGATTGGCGATTTTTTGATTGATAAAATAAAAAATTGAGAGATCAAGTCTGCTTAGATAGGCAATCATCAGTTATCCAGTTATTTCAAACTGTGCAAAGATATACTATTTATTTCTTTTTCACAACGGCTATGATGCACCTAAACTGGTATACTTGTAAGAATTTTGGAAAGAAAAAGATTTCGTTTTATATTTCGGCGTAAATTGGCAGTTGGAAGGAATTATTGATGAGTTATGTCACCCTGTTAAAATCAAAACTGCATCGGGCAAAGGTTACCGATACCAATCTGGATTATGAGGGAAGTATTGCGATTGATAAAGACCTTATCGAAGCTGCCAATTTGTTAGCTTTCGAGAAAGTCCAGGTGCTGGATCTTAATAACGGTGAACGTTTTGAGACCTATGTAATCGAAGGTGAACGGGGTGCCCGGCAGATTAGTATTAATGGCGCTGCCGCCCGTTTAGTTCATCAGGGCGATCGGGTGATTATCTTGGCTTATATTCATCTGCCGGAGTCGGAATCGCATTTTTGGCAACCGAAGATTATAAGCCTCGACGACAATAATAATCCCCAATAATTTTTACCGAACGGCAGGTAGTCTGATTATTCTATCGCCTTTTATGGTGATTAATCTTGAATTATAGTAAATTAAATAACTAATTATAAAAACGATATGCTGGTAGGATAATGATGAAGTCGGTTAAAAATGTGTTCGATTTTTTTGATTGATCGCCTTGAGCATTAGAAGATGAGTTAAGAAGAATCTTCGGGGGAATGCATACTGGATGAAGAGCTCGATTAAGGTTACGGTACTGACTTTTGCCGCACTTCTCCTGATCATCTTCATTTTTTTTGTTGATACAACCTTTTATCATGTCCCATCCTTTATCAAGATCTATCGCTTTGAACGGGAGCTGATTATTGTTGTTGCCTTCCTCTTATTTCAGCCAGTATTAAAGATCATTGGTTTGAGATTTAAGCCGAATGTAAAACATAATCTGTTTTTTGCGGCTTTGATGTTAGTTGCCCTATTTATCTTTGTCCTGATGCCTCAGATCATTTGTCGGAAATATTTGGTACTCTGGGACGATAATCCGCTGCTTGCCGAGTATCCTGTAATCTGGAATCTGATTTCGGCTTTCTGTACATTTTGTTTTATTGGGGGGCTAATTTTACTGTTGTATCTGATTCAAAATCTGAACACTTCTCAATCGGATAGATATATTACCTGGGCTTTCCGGCTGCTCATCTGTCTAGTTTTGATTTTTGCCGGCGTCTTGAATTTTATCGAGGATCGTTACTCTTACGAAAGAGCGACGATTCTTCAAAAAGACCTCCCACCATCATTATGGCTATTAGGCGGACTTATTTTAATCTTAGCCTTTTATATTAGTCACAAGAAGAGTTGGCTTGATCTGCTAAATAAGAAAGAAAAATATCTTGGATTTGGTTTCTCGGTTATTCTACTCCTAATTGGTATTTATCTCCTGACATTTAGATTGCTATTGCCCGTGTTTTCCTTCAGCACTACAGTTAAAGGCTTTGCCCTCGCCGTAACCATCATTATTGATATATATCTGGGAATGACGTTTTTGGGATTGTTAGTTCGTTTGCCGACCGCCTCCCTGCATGATAGATTTAACCAGGAAATCCAATATATATCCCAAATCGGTCAGATGATTAGCGCCGGGGAAGGGCTTCAGTCGGTTCTTGATTCAATCGTTCAATATACTCGTAGGCTTACCAATTCTGATGCCTGCTGGCTTGAATTTAGACAACAAGATTTGCCCGAAAGAATGGCAATTACCGCGGCGATCAATTTGTCGGAAATTGAAAAAAAAATACTGATACAATCTGAGGGAAATACATTAACCGAATGGGTAATTGAAAATAAACTGCCGGTGTTAATTGACAATCTCAATTCTGACAAACGGACACTTCATCTCAGATTGCAGCGAGTCTCCTGGAAATCCTTAATCGCCGTTCCACTTATCAGGGAAAATAGTGTTTTAGGTATTTTATATTCTGCTAAGAAAGGCGTTCGGGTATTAAATGAGAAGGATTTAAATACTCTAACCTCTTTTGGTGTTCAGGCTAATGTCGCCCTGGGAAATTATACTTTAACCGATCAAAATCTTCGAACTGAGAGTAAAACTGAACATAAGCGGTGGATCAAGAGCGAGCTAAGTGAGAATCTGGAACTGGCATTGGTTCTGGCGCAACCTGATAGTCCTGCACCATTTGTTTCCAAGATTGAATTGGGTGAGGATAGCATTTGTTATATGATTGATTATTATACTGAGCAGGGTATCGTGACAAAAGGTATTCTGAAAACTCTCTTTTCCATGGAGTCCAATGTTTCAAAGGTTTATAGTAAGGCAGTGGCTATTCTAAGTGAAATGCAAAGTAAGTCGGTTTTCGACCTTATTCATCTTAATCGGAACACCTGGGATTTTACTATGGTCACCGGTTATCCCTTTGTAATGTTCCATTTTGATCTCCATGAGGGCAAAATGTTAGAGTATAATGCAAATATCCTTCAGCCTGATACTCCAGGTCAAATCGGATATTATCAATTTGAAAAGATCGGAAGAGCTGGGGATTTCTTTTTCAGTTGTCCGGCTAATATAATCTTAAATATAGATCTGGGTGAAATTTTCAGACAGGATTCCAACCAGCCTGCAACCGAAGGGCTGGCAGGTAAATCGCTGGATGAGATTCTACTTAAGATAATTAATAAAGTAAGCACTAAAAATAAAAACCCGGATGTTACTCCGGGTATATTCATGATGGTAAAATTAATCGAGAAAACTACTGCAGATTCTTAGTTAGTTTCAACGATTGGTTTCGCAATATAAAGCAATGGTTCCTCTTCCAGATTGATCCGCATTGGAGTTTTCGGTTTTCTGCCATTTGCATCCTCGATTACTTCAACAATTGGACGCACCGGTCTTAGTTTATTTATGGATACAACCCGGGCAATCTCATCCGAGCTCAGGCGTACCAGACTTCCGATCGGGAACATCGAGACGCTATTAACCAGACCGCGGATAAATTTCGGGTTGAATTGTTTCGATCTGTTCTCGATTATTTTTTGGATGGCATGATAGGTAATAAAGCCGTCGCGATACGCTCTGCCGTGTACCAGAGCTTCAAAAAGATCGGCAATGCCTACTATTTTAGCAAAATCGGCAATCTCGCTCCCTTTTAGTCCCTGAGGATAGCCCGATCCATCTTCCCGTTCCTGTTCCTGATATACGGTGTCAACTACGAAAGGATAATCTTTTTTTAGATGCTTGACGATTTCATAACCCTTTACCGGATGTTCCCGAATGTAGTCAAATTCCGAAGGGGACAGTTTCCCATGCTTAAACAGAATTTTGGTGGGGACCAAAACCATTCCCACATCGTGTAAAAGTGCGGCAAGGGCCAATTGTTGCAGCCGTTCTCTCTCGAATTTTAAACCCAATCCGACCTTAACTGCAAAAATTCCGACATTGACTGAGTGCGATACAACCCAGGTAGCAAATCGCTTACGTTGAATGGCCTTTAAAAAAAGGAATTCATTATTCTCGATCAGGGTGCAAAAAACAGGAATTTGCTTGATAATCGGTTCCGGATCAATCGGGGTATTGTTTTTAATGTCGCCTACAATTTTCTCGAACATCCGGTGGAAATCCATATAAAGATGGGTTGCTTGCTGCTCTTCGTCCTCGACAATCGGTTTTCCTCCAGGTGCACCTGCCGCGCCAGTATCTTTTGGTGTTTCCTCGTGAGTAATAGCGGATTTGATCTTTTCGATTGTTTCCTTTTGCGGAGTAGGTGGTGGAGGTGTGGTTGGCTGGGTTTTCTTTTGCTGTAAATTTGACTGGATTGCCTGGCGGATTGCCTCGAGACCGCTCAGTTTTCCGGAATCGGCCGATTGCAGAGGAATATTTTGATCGTTCTCGGGAGGGCTCTTTTTAAGCTCATCATAGGTTTTTAAGACGTCCTTCATCCGCACCATAGCTAATTATTTCTCCGATTCAATAATGCCAACAATAATATCTGCATCAATTTGTTGAAGATGTTTCCCAAAGCCAATTACCAATGAAAGATCACAGAGATTATTAATTGATCTGGGTGTTCCTTGTGAAGATTTATATATTTCCATCAAAGCTGCTTCTGTGTACATTGGTTCGTCTCTACCAGCAACATGTAGCCGATATTGAATATAGTTTTTAGTATCTTCAAATGAAAATCTTTTTAAATGGTACCTGACAGCTATTCGCTGATTTAACTGGGGTATTTTGGCGATAATGTCTTTCAATTCCGGTTGACCGACAAGGAAAAGAGTCAGCAGAAACCGATCATTTAGTTGAAAATTTAAAAGTAATCGCAGCTCCTCAAAGGTCTCATAATCGCCAATAATCTGGGCTTCATCTACGATGATAATAGTGTGTTTTTCTTCTCTGACACTGTTAAAAAGGAAATCATTCAGTTTGTGAAGCATTTCGATGCGGCTTGTTTCATTAAAAGAAATTTCCAGCTGGTAGAGAATTTCCTGAATCAATTCACTGGCACCCCAGCGTGGATTCGTAAGATAGGCGATGTTAAACTGACCGCCTGACAGTTCGTTGATAATCGTGTGCATTAAGAGGGTTTTGCCGCAGCCATATTCACCAGTCAGTAAGGCGGCACCCTTGGAACTCTGGATTGCATAAAGTAACCGCATTAAGGCTTCATCATGCTCAGCCGAATGATACAGAAACCGAGGATCCGGCGAATTTTCAAAAGGTCTTAAATTTAATTTCCAGTATTCCTGATACACAATCTTAAAAATAATAAATTTTAATTCATAATAAAATGAGTTTTTAGGTGTTTTTAATTCGTTCTTGATTGATCATCACATAGACCATTAGGAAGATAATAATAGCACTAATTGTCAGTGCAATAACACTCTCATATAAATCACCGCTTTTAATAAGTAAACATAATAGTCCCAGAACAGAGGTAACCAGGCAGATAGTAAGAACGACATTTTTAGGGCGCAGACCAAGATTTTTTAAGCGGTGGTGCAAATGATCGTTTCCAGTATAATCCAGCAATCCTTTGATTGATTTTACTTTGCCTTTGATTATCCTCATGATATTTGTCAGAAGAGTATCGGTAATTGGGATTGTTAAAAGCAGAAGAGGTATTACCAGATCAACACTTTTATTAACGCCCCAATCACCATAGATTGCAAGGGCTGCCAAAGTAAAGCCAAGGAAGGTGCTGCCGGTATCTCCCAAGAAAATTAGCGCTCTTTTTCGATATCTGAAGTTATAAGGAAAGAAGCCACAAATAGATCCCATAAAAATAACACTGGCAATGACCATAAATTTACTCCCGACGGCATGCGAAATTACGGTGTAGAAGAAGGCAATAACAATTGCCAATCCGCTGGCAAGTCCATCCAAACCGTCGAGAAAATTAATTGCATTGGTAATCCCGATAATCCAAAGAATAGAGATGGTTATTGAAATTATTTTTCCCCACAGGTGATCAGGAATAAAAGAGATATAAAATCCGTTGGTAATCAAGATAACTGCAGCAGCTATTTGACCAATTAGCTTCAGACTGGCTGGCAAGCCGCGAATATCATCCAGGCTTCCGATGCTGGCGATAATAAAAGAAGCCAAGAATAATGCCTTGAATTCGGCCGGTGGATTAGTGACAATATTGAGGGTTGCCACAAAGGTAATAATAATGGCAATTCCACCAGTTCGCGGTGTCACTCTTTGATGATGGCGCCGACCGCCGGGATGATCGGTGATGTTCATTATGATTCCCAGCTTGTAAAACAGTGGTATTAGTCCGAAGCTCATTAACAGGGATACGATGAAATAATAAGGAATTTCAAGCGAATGGGCGAACATCCAGTTTTTAAGTGTATAGGGCATCAACATGGCAAATAAAAATGGTAGAACTAAAAACCGGAAAAAAATCCGCTGACGCTCACTCATACAGCTTGCTCGACTAATTTTTTCAGAAATTCAGATACTTTCTTAATTTCTACTTCGGTCATGTCTGGGAAGAGGGGGATGGAAAAATGTCTGTGCCAGGCTTCCTCGGCAACTGGGAAATCGCGGAGATGCAAATAATGATGCAAGGGGTGAAAAACCGGTTTTCTCAAGGTAATCCCAAAATCCCGACCTAATTGGACAATTTCATCAGCACTTTTTTTGGGGTGGACAGCCAAACAGCGATATAGGTTTGACTTAAGATTTCGGTCTGACACCGGGATTCTTATGAGAGGTTTTATTAATGATTGGTAGTTTTGGAAAATAGAGTAGCGTTTAGCTACAAATTGGGGGAATTTTTTCAGCTGCTCGAGGGCAATAGCAGCATGGAGATCACTCATTTTGAGATTGAATCGTGGATTCAAATCCTCTTTTTCGTCGTACTCCCGCATATCTTTTATTCGAACTGCTAGAGATTGATTGTCAGTCAGAACCATGCCTCCTTCGCCGCTGCCGATCACTTTGGTAGCATAGAATGAAATGACCGTGATATGTCCAAAAGCGCCTACCGGTTGATTATCAATTGTTGCACCGTAGGCCTGTGCAATGTCTTCGATAACCGGGATACCCAAATCCAGGATTTCTCTGATTCTGCCCGGTTGACCGAACATGTGGGGAAAAATTATCGCCTTGGTTCTTGAATTAACTTTTTGCTTGATCTCTTCCGGTGACATATTGCAGTAGACCGGTTCAATATCGGTCAATATGGGGATTCCGTTAACTGCTTTAACCGCGTGCCAGAGAGCCGAACAGGTATAAGTCGGAATAAGTACCTCGTCGCCAGCTGAAATTTTCAGTACTTTTAATGCTACCGTTAATGCGGCGGTGCCGGAGGAAATCGCAACGCCGTATTTTTTGTGAACATTTTTGGCGGTCGATTCTTCGAGTTCAAGTACTTTTTTACCCTGGGCAATATATCTGGATTTAATAATTGCCCGAGTGGCATTTACTTCTTGCGAATTGTAGCTGGGACGATTATGAGGTATCATTAGATGTTGATAAATAATCTCAATGAATGAAAGGCTTCAGCATAAGCAACCCGGGCTTGAAAACCGCGAAAGTGGGCGGTCGAGTTTGCTACTTCGAGAATGGATATGCCCGCAATATTGGTCCGATCTACTTGTGATTCATGGGCTTTGAGTAGTTTGAATTTGGATTTCAGGTATTTACCGCTAATATCCACAAAAACGTTCGGCACGAAATTCTGGGTGGTTGGGGTTTCATAAAACAGGACATTACGAATGTAACGGGTAGCAGAGTTGGTAATTGCTGCAATATGGCGGTGATCCTGGTGAGTGTCGTCGGGAAAATTGACAAAAATACTATCCGGTTTGATTATTTTAATGACATTTTCGATCTTCATAATGGCTTCTTTATGAATTTCGATTTCGGTATCAATGTACTCACCCCAGAAGATTTTTTTTACCTTGAGAATTTCAGCGGCTTTTTCTTGTTCTCTTTTTCGTATGGTACCATCCCCGCCTGCCGTACCGTATGTGGCGATATACAGAAAGATATTATGTTCGTAATCAGCGTACTTGGCCAAAGTGCCACCACAACCGATTTCAATATCGTCCGGATGGGCGCCAATTGCCAGAATATTCATCTTTTTAATATTTGATTTCATCGAATTCCTCCTTGGATAATCTTCAGTGAGTGAGGACCTTCATTAAACATTAAATCGAGTACTGAAAGGTGACTGATAAATTTACCCTGGATCTGGTGATAAATCGGATGCTCGAAGTGCTGGAAGATCAATTTAATCTGATTAGCGGGGAAAAGTCCTTGATCTAAATATTCTTGGCCCCCAGCTCCGGATAGATAGATGTTGGCAGTCAGGGCTTTAGTGATCCGGATAAGACGTTCCTCAGCGCCGAGATCAGGTGTTTGAGGAATTTTCTTCATTTCTGAAACAATGGTGATAGGCGTCTTAATATTAAGTGTTTTAAGCAGCCAGCGGATACCAGCCAGATTAAAATCAACCAGCAATTCCCATTTCTTCTGGTATAATTCCTCGAGCTCGGGGAAATACTTTTTAAAATATGGCGCTTTACCATAGCTGCTAAGCAGGGCTTGAAGATGTTTGTGTCGCCAGTTGCTGGTGTTATTAATTTTTACTTCGCTGATTAGCTGTCCGAAATGGTGCAAGACTGGAACTGTCAGCCATTGCCAGCCGTTTTGAGTTCTGATTTTATTGCGGTTTTGCCACTCATTTTTTTTAAACTGAACATTGTCGAGGATAACAAAGTGGTCGGATTGAATTATCTTGGCAAAATAGCCAAGCCAGGGAAAGGTCTGGGGCTGATGGACCGCACAAATCATATTATTCACTTGACTATTGGTTGACTTTCGATTATTTTGGACGTGGTCATTGATGAATCACACTTATGGGGAGGAATAATGGGAACGATTATCAAGAGTTGTGTCATATTGGCAGTAGTGTCATTGATTCTCGGACTTGTATCGCGTCTTACAATGCGCCCTTTCTTCGTAGAAGCCCAAGCCTATTTACAATTTGCTCAGTATTGTTTCCTTGCAGCTATCACTTTTTTGCTATATAAAATTGCTTATAAAACGGAAGACTAAGCCCCTTTCTCAATACCTTTTTACAAATACCGGATTTGTTGCCAGGGTTTGGAAATCCCGGCTACCGACCAGTACCCGATAGTAATTCATCGAATTAGTAAAAGGTTCCTGATCCAGATAATAATCGTCCACCTGGTTTTGTAGAGCAAAAGTCTTGATTAATTCAGTATTTCGATATAAGAAGACAGTAGTTGGTCGAGGATTTACTTCCAACGAACGGATTTTAATATGAATTCCTACTGGCGGTCTGGGCATTAGGAGCGTTTCGCCGATGAAGGCACTACGATTAGTTCGGGGATCGTAGACTGAAAAATCTTCCAGAATCAATTTATTTCCAACATAATCCCGGGTACTATACATTCGTCCGTTGCGAATTGCCTCAAGAATAGCATTTTGGCTTTTTTCGGTAGCAAAGATAAAAGTGTTAGTTGCGGCAACTTCAGTGAGCACATTACTTTCCTCGAAGTCCAGTTCACCGATAGCCCAAACTGGTTTCTTGCGAATTCCGGTACAATATTCATCTAGAACGATATCCCATAGACCACCTGGATGCCCGATGGTCTTCATGCCTTCCCAAAAAATGGCAAAACCGGTATAATCCTTGGTTTCGGTGATCATTTTCGGATAGGCTTCTGTTTCGATTTTAATGGTTTGTTTCAGCAATGGAATCTTTAGCGGACGCATTTCAGTATGTGAAACTTCCGGATGGGCCCAAAATATCATTCCTTGATTGTTATTGACATAATTGATCAATTCCTGGAAAGGCCCACCACCTGGATTACCATGGTACTGATCGTATTTTAAAGGTAAGTATGGGTACTCAGAATAGAGAATGTATCCGAAAATCAGAGTGAAGAGTAACGCTTTCCAGGAAAAGCGATATTGATGCCTTCGACGGGTAACATGAGCAATATCTCTCCGCCGTCGGGATCGTCTGATAATTGAGAAAAATGAAATTAAAAATAGAATTAGATACAGAACGATTAACGAGAAATACGAGAAATGTTTTGCGATGTACTGCATCAATTCGCCTCCTGGCTTTTGATAACCGAGACCGTTATTAGCGAGGGAGGGCAGCTGTTTATAGGCTTCGACATTCGGCAAACCGAAAACAAGCAAGTGGGTATGCCAGTT
>CAZJIU010000058.1:0-1820 GCA_964546145.1 uncultured bacterium | reverse complement strand
CGCATTTCCCGATTTTCTGCCAGTTTAATGATAGATTCAGCAAGTAATTCATGGTTACAGGATGGGATCAATAATCCATTAACCTGATCTTCAATTATTTCTGGAACACCACCGACATTGGTGGCAACTATTGCCAGACCACAAGCCATAGCTTCGACGAGAACCCGGCCAAAACCTTCATTCAAAGAAGTCAACACGAAGATATCGCTATTCTTGAAAATTTCCGGCATGTTGGTTTGGTAACCTAAAAAGTGCACATTTTTTAATTTCAACTTTTTTGCATGTTCTTGCGATTTTTCTCTCAATTCGCCGTCACCGGCAATCAGATACTTTATGCCGGGTTTGGTTTTTTCGATTTGCGCCACGGCATCCAATAGCATATCCAGATTTTTAATAGGAACGATTCGACCAGCCCAAACAACAGTGATATTGTCGGGCGGGCGATTGCTTAGATTTCGCGCTGGAGCTTTTAGGAAAGGGTCAAGATCAACACCACAGGAGGAGACGACAAATTTTGCAGCGGGAGCAATTCTCTCACGGATATGATCCTGCCGCCCGTACTCGGTGAGATTGAGAATCCGGGTTGTATAGTGCGCGGCGAATTTCTCCAGATAGATAAAAATCTGGCTTACAAATCGGTTGTAGTAGCCATAAAAAATATGCCCATGGGGCGAGTGATAGACATATTTGATTTTGCAGTAAGTACCGGCAGAACGACCAATTAGCCCACCCTTGGAAGAGTTGGTGTGCAAAATATCAGGGCGTATTTTTTTTAATAGAATGATAATTTGAATTAGTGCCAGAACATCTTTAATTGGATGGATCGAGCGAATCAGGGAATTGACATAAATTAAAGAGAAGCCATTTCGTTGGGCGTACTCCCCTGGATCCCATAAAGGTTCAATTGTCCTCCCGGAAATCAGGGTAACAGCGTGGCCGTGTTGATTCAGTCCGGCTGCCAGTTGCAGGGTCAACTCTGCCGAACCACCCCGGTCCAGGCGCGTAATCAATAGGACAATTTTGTGAATTGGATGACTAAGATTACTCAATTAAATCAATTACTTCGCGCACAATGGAAATGTGTTTATTTCGAATCTGGGCATGGGGTGGAATTAAAAGTAAGTGTTCCGCCAGATAGGTAGCATTGGGAAAGGGATCTGCAGATGCTATGTTTAAATCGGAGAAAATATGATGCAGCGGGTGATCATAAAGAGTGGTGGTTTCAATCCCTTTTTCGAGCAGGTGAGTGATTATCAATTCTCTTTTATTCAAGTCATCAACAATTACCGGAAATTGATTAAAGGCAACCTCCGAGTCCGCCAGAATATCGGCGATTCGAAAGCCGGGTCGCCTGGAGAAAATTTGATAGAGTTCTACGCCATTCTCAATTCTTCTTTGTGTCAATTTGGTAATTCTTTTCCAGATGTTAATGCCCAGCGCCGCCTGCATAGTTGTGTACTGAAAGGAATCAAAGTGGGTGTGGAGGGTGGTGTATTTGAATTTTGTTAGAATTTTCGCCAGTAATGTATAGGTCAGCGGACGGACAGCAAGGCTTAATCCAACAAATTTCATAAATAATATTGTCTGAGCATAAAACGACAGGGCAGGCAATTCACCGATCAAATTAGTGATTATTTCTGAATATTCGCCGCTTTTCCAGACGATAATGCCGCCTACCAGGGTTGAGATATTTTTGCCCCGATTCAGCGAATAAAAACCGAATGGTGCGATAGCTCCAACATGCTTACCATGAATGGTTGTTCCCAGAGCCGAGGCAGCGTCTTCAATAACGAAAATATCACTGTTCTTCGTCAATTTTA
>CAZJIU010000057.1:0-14473 GCA_964546145.1 uncultured bacterium | reverse complement strand
ATATTCACATGCGGCTTCGTCCGCTTAAATTGCTCCTTCGCCATGGGTTCTCCTTAATTTTTTAAAAACTCAGGGACAAAGCCTCTGGTTTTCTCGATAATCTCCCGCTGCAGTCGCTTATCACAATACTCATAGCTGGAGAATCGCAAAGTAAAAACGGCTCGCCCCTGACTTAAAGACCTCAAATCAGTTGCATATCCAAATGATTCCCGTAAAGAAATCATCGCATCTACAATATTTATTTCGCTTCGTTTACTAACATTAAGAATATTCGCCCGCCTGGTATTAAGATCATTAATTACGTCTCCCAGATAAGCATCCGGTACCGTAACTTCCAGAGCCATTATCGGTTCGAGCAATGCCGGAGATGCTTTGGATAACGCATCTTCCAATGCCATTGCGGCGGCGATTTCAAAAGCCAGTTCGGTGCTTTCCGTTTGGTGGTACTCTCCATCAACCAGGTCAATTCGGACCTTATGCAACGGATAACCTGCAATCAAACCACTTTTTGCACTATTCTGAATACCTCTTTCAATTGCCGGAAAGAATTCGCGCGGAATGACAGCTCCAGAAATTCTATTGTTGATAATGATCCCATGTTCTGCCTGATAATCGTGTGCAACATGAATCCGGACGACCGCGAATTGCGTTCGAGTATCGGTCTTACGTTCAAACCGTCCTTCACCGTAGGCTTCATCTTCGACAGTTTCGCGATACGAAACCTGAGGTTTACCAACATAGGCACTGATTTTAAATTCGCGTAACAGCCGATCAACCAAAATTTCAAGATGTAATTCACCCATTCCGGCAATTATTGTCTGGCCCGTTTCTTCATCCTGCGAAATTCGCACCGTGGGATCTTCATAGGCTAATTTCTCCAGGGCAGCCGCCAGATATTCGTAATCGGCTTTACTCTTCGGTTCAACCGTAATGGAAATCACCGGCTCCGGGAACTGAACTGATTCCAGAATAATCGGATTCTTCGAATCACATAAGGTATGACCAGTAAAACTGTGTTTTAAACCCACTAAAGCACCAATTTCGCCAGCTGTAAGCCGTTCCCGATCCTCACGTTTGTTAGCATGCATTAAAAGCAAGCGGGCAATCCGCTCTTTCTTATCGATAGATGAGTTATAAACGGTTGCCCCTTTTTGAATCGTACCGGAATAAATTCTAACAAAGCCGAGCCGGCCGACATGAATATCATTCATAATTTTAAAAATCAAAGCCGTAAGCGGTCCCTCAGAATCTGCCGCGCGCTCGATGGGCGTCCCTCTGAGATTCACACCGTGGATGGGCGGAACATCAGAAGGGGATGGCAGGAAATTGACGACACTATCCAATAACGGCTGAACTCCTCGATTTTTAAATGCGGAACCGCAGAGCACCGGTACTATCTCATTTTTCAGGGTTCCAATACGCAGCGCTCTGATAATTTCCTGCGTTTCGCAGACATCACCGTTTAAATATTTGGCAAAGAGGTTATCGTCATAATTAGCCGCCTCTTCCAACAGATGCCGCCGGTATTCCTGGGCAATCTCCTTTAAATCGTCGGGAACCTCACCATAATAATACTTGGCTCCCAGAAAGGTTGGATCATAGATAATACTTTGAAAACTAATTAAATCAATAATGCCGGAAAATGTCTCACCGCTGCCGATAGGCAGATTAATTACCACCGGTTTTGCCTTTAGCTGTTCCCTAATCATCTGTAAAACGTTATAAAAATCGGCACCAAGCCGATCCATTTTATTGACAAAGGCGATTCGCGGGATGTGATACTTATCAGCCTGATGCCAAACTGTTTCACTTTGCGGTTCTACTCCGCCTACTCCGCAGAAAATAGCAATCGCTCCGTCTAAAACCCGGAGCGACCGCTCAACTTCTGCCGTAAAATCAACATGACCCGGGGTGTCGATAATATTTATCCGGTATTTATTCCAGTAACAGGTGGTAGCAGCTGAGGTAATTGTAATTCCCCGTTCCTTTTCCTGCTGCATCCAATCCATGGTAGCCGAACCTTCATGGACCTCACCCATTTTATGCACTTTTCCGGTGTAATAAAGGATCCGTTCGGTCGTAGTGGTCTTGCCGGCGTCAATATGCGCCATGATTCCAATATTCCGAATATTATTTAGACTTTCCTTTGACACAGCAATTCCAATGATTATCTAAAATGGGCAAAAGCTTTATTGGCTTCGGCCATTCGATGTGTATCTTCTCTTTTTTTGATCGCCGCGCCCTCACCGTCGGCTGCCGCCATCAGCTCAGCGGCGAGCTTCTCAGCCATACATTTGCCAGGGCGCGCTTTGGCAAAAGAGATTATCCAGCGTGAGGCAAGAGCATACTTCCTTCTCGGACGGACTTCCATCGGAATCTGATAAGTTGCCCCACCAATCCGTCTTGATTTGACTTCCATCATGGGAGATACATTTGCTATTGCCTTCTGAAAAATTTCCAACCCTTTGGTTTTGCGATTTTGTTCAATCAATTCGATAGCATCATAAAATAACTTTTCCGCCACTGAGCGTTTGCCCCTTCTTAGCAAATAGCTGATAAAGCGGGCGACATCAATATTGCCAAATTTTGAATCAGGCTGAATTTCTCGAACTATAGCTCTTTTTCTTCGCGACATACGGATATCTCCCAACTATGACGAGCGCTTGGCTCCATATCTGGACCGACTATTTTTGCGATCATTAACGCCACTGGCATCGAGGGTGCCGCGAATAATGTGATAACGCACCCCAGGTAAATCCTTGACACGTCCACCCTGAACCAGAACCAGTGAATGTTCCTGAAGGTTATGCCCTTCACCGGGAATGTAAGCATTAACCTCCTTACCATTAGTCAGTCGGACCCGTGCCACTTTCCGCAGCGCTGAGTTTGGCTTTTTCGGAGTGGTAGTATAAACCCGAGTGCAAACCCCGCGTTTCTGGGGGCACCCACTTAAAGCTGGGGCTTTCTCCTTTTTACTTACTCGATTTCGGCCCTTCCGGACTAACTGGTTAATTGTTGGCATTTTTTCTCCCTATATAAAAGCCCGTAAAAATACAATTTCTTAATTTTTTAAACAATATATTTTCGATACCATCCGACTATTTTTGTAAGGCTGCAAGTTCTTCCTCCTTGGATCTCTCTTTCTGCTTAATAATTTCCCACTGCTCTAGCTCTTCTTCCGGTTCCATAACCACGATTTCGTTATACTTCCGCAAACCGGTACCAGCGGGAATCAAACGCCCCATGATAACATTTTCTTTCAAACCGCGCAGATAATCAGTCTTACCGGCTACCGAAGCGTCGGTCAGAACCCGGGTCGTTTCTTGGAAAGATGCGGCTGAAATGAAGGATTCGGTATTTAACGAGGCCCGGGTAATTCCCAGCAACATTTCGGTAAACTGAGCAGGACGAGCCGGTCGTGCCTTAGCCGGATTCTTGCCCTCTTCCTTTAGCAGCCGATTGAATCGGGCAAATTCTTTTTTGGAGACTACATCATCAATATCCCAATCGGAATCGCCCACATTGGTGATAACAACATAATCTTTTATCCGATCGTTCTCTTCAATCAGCTCATTGCGGTTAACCCGATCCTTCTCCAGTAGGTTGGTATCGCCGGAATCTTCAATCCGGACTTTCTGCATCATCTGGCGTACAATGACTTCAATATGCTTATCATTGATCCGCACTCCCTGCAGCCGATATACTTCCTGGATTTCATTCACCAAATATTCCTGAACCTTGCGAGGATCCTGAACCGCGAGAATATCCTGAGGCGTCACGGGACCCTCACACAGACGGTCACCAGCTTTGACCTCATCTCCCAGATTGACCAGTACGTAGCGGCCATAGGGCATCTTGTACTTCTTAACCAAACCCTCGGGGCTGGTAATAATTATCTCACGGATACCTTTTTCGGTCTTCCCGAAGGAAACCCGTCCATCAATTTCGGTAATTACGGCCGGATCGCTGGGCCGCCGCGCTTCGAAGAGCTCAGCTACTCGCGGCAGACCACCAGTAATATCACTGGTTTTCCCAATCTCCTTCGGAATCTTAGCCAGCACATCGCCCGCTAAAACATCTTCACCATTTTTGACAACCAGCATCGCCCGGACGGGTAAGACAAATCCGGTGTGAATAACTTCCTGACCATCCTCGATGCTGACAATATCAATCCGGGGTTGAATCGAACGATCTTTGGCCTCAATAACGGTCGAAGATTTATGACCGGATTCATCTGCTTCAATGCTGTAAGTTACATTTTCGATCAGGTCAACATAACGGATCTTACCATCATTAAGCGCCAAAATCTGGTCCATGTAAATATCCCAGCGGAAAAGCGTTTGCCCAATTTTAACTTCGTCATTCTCTTTTACAAAAATATGAGCACCGTAGGGAATATTATAAGTGGAGGTTACCCGGTTATTTTCATCAACCAGGCTCAACATTGTATTCCGTGATAAAACAACTGAATGATTTCCCTTTTTTGAGGGCACAGCTTTATAATTTTCAGAAAAGACGCAACGTCCCTTGCTCTTGGCAACCGTTTCGGACTCCTCCACAATGCGAGCTGCAGTACCACCAAAGTGGAATGTCCGCAAAGTTAATTGAGTACCCGGCTCGCCGATGGATTGAGCCGCCATAATTCCAACCGCCTCACCAATATTGACTATTTTACCGGTTGCCAAGTTGCGACCATAACATTTACTACAGACTCCCCGATGAGACTCGCAGGTCAACACCGACCGGATCCGGACTTTCTCAATTCCGCTGCGTTGGATTTTCAATGCAGTCTTCTCATTGATTTCCTGACCTGCTTCAATGAGGATATCATTATCATCTTCCGGATTGAAGATATCTTCCTGAGCGACCCGACCGACGATACGATCAGCCAGGTTCTCGATTATGTTTTCCTCTTTTTTCAAAGCGGAAATTTCGATGCCGTTAATGGTTCCACAATCATCTTCGGATATGACCACATCCTGAGCAACATCCACGAGCCGGCGGGTAAGATAACCGGCATCGGCAGTTTTCAGAGCGGTATCCGCTAGACCTTTCCGGGCACCATGGGTTGAGATAAAATATTCCAATACCGTCAGACCCTCCTTAAAATTGGAGGTAATCGGGGTTTCGATAATTTCACCAACCTGACCGGTCATGGATTTTTGGGGCTTAGCCATTAAACCGCGCATGCCTGCCAGCTGCTTGATTTGCTCGTTACTGCCGCGTGCACCGGAATCAGCCATCATGTACACTGAATTAAAACCCTGACGATCAGAAGCCATGTGCTCAATCATGACCTCTGAGAGTTTGTTAGTAGTGTGAGTCCAGTTATCAATTACCTTATTATATCGTTCACCTTCGGTCAAAATCCCCTTCTTGAATTTTTGCTGGATATCTTCAACCCTGGCAAAAGAATCTTTCAAGATGGTTTCCTTCTCATCTGGAATCAAAATATCAGAAATGGAGATAGAGACACCTGACTTAGTAGCATACTTAAAGCCAAGGTCTTTCAATTTATCGAGAAATTGAACTGTTTCATAGTTGCCGGCTTCCTGGAATGAGAGACTGACAATTTTCTCCACTGTTTTCTTGCTGATTAACTCATTGATATAAGGAATCCCTTTGGGCAGGATACTATTGAAAAGAGCTCTTCCCGGGGTTGTATCATACATCCGCTTATCAACTCTAAGCTTGATCTTTGCATGTAGATCAACCTCACCCAGTTCATAGGCCATTATTGCTTCTTCAATTGAAGAGAAGGTATTGCCTTCCCCCTTTACACCATCTTTTTTACGGGTGATGTAATAGACCCCCAGCACCATATCTTGAGAGGGAATTGCGATCGGAAATCCATGTGCCGGATGGAGAATATTATGGGTGGATAATGCCAGCACGCGGCACTCCATCTGGGCTTCAAAAGATAACGGAATATGGACTGCCATCTGATCACCATCAAAGTCGGCATTAAATGCAGCACAGACCAATGGATGGATCTGAATTGCCTTGCCATTAATCAGGACCGGTTGAAAAGCCTGGATTCCAAGCCGATGGAGAGTCGGGGCCCGGTTTAACAATACCGGATGATCCTTGACGACATATTCCAGTACCTTGTAGACATCGACATCCTTGCGCTCGACCATGGCTTTGGCCGATTTGGGCGTCTTGGCTAACCGGCGCCGAATCAGCTGATTAATAATATGGGGTTTAAAAAGTTCTATAGCCATCTCTTTGGGCAGACCACACTCGTTTAATTGGAGAGTCGGACCGACTACGATAACCGAGCGACCGCTATAATCCACGCGCTTACCCAGAAGATTCTGCCTAAAGCGTCCCTCTTTGCCTTTGAGCATGTCACTGAGGCTCTTCAGCGGGCGGCGGGTTCCACTGCGCACTTCCGTACGCCGACGACTATTATCGAACAACGAATCCACTGCCTCCTGCAGCATTCGTTTTTCATTCCGCAGAATGACATCCGGAGCCTTAATTTCGATCAGCTGTTTTAAGCGGTTATTGCGAATAATTACCCGCCGATACAGATCATTCAAATCACTGGCGGCAAACCGTCCGCCTTCCAGCGGTACCAGCGGTCGTAAATCCGGAGGTATAACCGGCAGAACGGTGACTACCATCCATTCGGGCTTGTTCAGCGGTTTGCCCTCACTAGTCAAGAAGGCTTTAACGACTTTCAAGCGTTTCAAGATCTCAGCCTTCTGGGAGGAGGACTTTTTCACGCGCAACTCTTTTTTCAGATCCTGGATCAGAATCTCCACATCCACTTTCTGCAGCAGCTCCCGGATAGCTTCTCCTCCGGTTTTTGCGATAAAATAGTTATGCGCCTCCTCCTCGTCAAACAGCTCGGTTTTAGGTCCAAACTTCATCATATTTTCAAAATATTCTTCTTCATTAATAACCGATTTATAAGCGAGATCCGAGCCGCCTTTGTTTAATACCACATATTTTTCATAATAAACGATTTCTTCCAAATTCTTGGTTGGAATATCTAACAAATAAAACAGCTTACTGGGAATAGAACGCAGAAACCAGATATGCACAACCGGAACTGCCAGGGTGATATGCCCCATCCGTTCACGCCGTACTTTTTTACGGGCAACTTCGACCCCGCAACGATCACAAATAATCCCTTTATACCGAATTCGTTTATACTTACCGCAATGACATTCCCAGTCTTTCACCGGTCCGAAAATCTTTTCACAAAACAGACCATCCTTCTCAGGTTTGTAGGAGCGATAATTAATCGTCTCCGGCTTGAGGACCTCACCATGTGAACGGGTTAAGATTGTTTCCGGAGATGAAAGATGAATAGTTATGTTATTAAATTCGCGTTTTTGAGTAAAGGGTTTGATGTAATTCATCTTTTAGATTTAATCCTCCATTCCCTTGCTTCAGGATTAATTTATATCCATTTCAATGCAGAGTCCCTGCAGTTCTTTAAGCAGCACATTGAAGGACTCAGGCACTCCGAAATCAGAGAAATTTTCACCCTTAACAATGGCATTATAAACTTTTGAACGACCATCAACGTCATCCGATTTGACAGTCAGAATTTCCTGCAGAGTATAGGCTGCTCCATAGGCTTCCAGCGCCCATACTTCCATTTCACCAAAGCGCTGTCCGCCGAACTGGGCTTTACCTCCCAGCGGCTGCTGAGTAACCAGCGAGTAGGGTCCGGTGGAACGAGCGTGCATTTTATCCTCAACCAGGTGTGACAGCTTCATCATGTAGATAAAGCCAGCCGATACCTGATTTTCAAAGGGTTCACCGGTCATTCCGTCATAAAGAGTTATCTTACCACTTTCAGGTAAATTAGCCTTTTTCAGTTCGGCGCTGACCTCTTCAGCATTGGCACCATCGAAAACCGGCGTCTCATAGTAGACGCCCAATTTTTTACCAGCCCAGCCTAACATGGTTTCGTAAAGCTGACCGAGATTCATCCGGGAGGGAACACCCAGCGGATTCAGCACAATATCAACAGGGGTTCCATCTTCCAAAAAGGGCATGTCTTCTTCGGGAACAATAATCGAAACCACACCCTTATTACCATGCCGACCAGCCATTTTATCACCAACCTGTAATTTGCGTTTATTGGCAATGTAAACTTTGGCCAGCTGGAGTACTCCCGGCTGCAGGTCATCACCTACTTTAATTTTGTATATTTCCCGCTCCAGATCTTCGTCAATTCGCTGGGACATGATGTTATAGTCTTTGAAGATGTCCTCAATTATTTTATTCACCGTCTCATCATTGGTCCAGGTTTCCTCCAGATTGAGATGGTCGAAATCGAGAGTGTCGAGAACCTTCTCAGTGAATTTAGTCCCTGGCCGCAGAACTGTATCAGTGCCAAGGATATCCTTAATTGTCCGTGAGGTGCGACCAAGGAGCAGTTTCTTTAGGAGCGCATTCCGGCGCGCGCGCAGTACCTGATGGCGATTAATACTTTTATTGGTCTCCTCATCAATCCGATGTTTTTCTTCTGCCCGGCTGGCTTTGCCTTTACGCTGAAATAACTTCGTATCCACAGCCACACCCCGGACACCGGAATCGGTTCTTTTCGAGGCATCTTTGACATCGCTGGCTTTTTCACCAAAAATAGCGCGCAGTAGTTTCTCTTCGGGTGTCGGATCGGTTTCACCTTTGGGAGTCACTTTTCCGATTAGAATATCGTTAGGCTCGACTTCCGCTCCAATGCGAATGATTCCATTCGCATCCAGATTTTTGGTAGTATCTTCACTAACATTCGGAATCTCCCGGGTTAACTCCTCATTACCCCTTTTCGTATCGCGTACTTCCAGCTCAAATTCCTTAATATGGACAGAAGTAAATGTGTCATCGCGTACCAGTCTGTCACTTACAACAATGGCGTCTTCAAAATTATATCCCCGCCAGGGCATAAAGGCAACCAGCACGTTATGTCCTAACGCCAGTTCACCCTTATCGGTTGCACAACCATCAGCAATAACATCGCCTTTTTTGATCTTGTCGCCTTTTCTGACAATTGGTCGCTGATTGATCGAAGTATCCTGATTAGTACGCTGGAATTTGGCGAATTCGATTTTGATCCGCTCTCTGGTATCATCCAGTAAATAGGGATTCCTTGATTCGGAATTAATAATGACGTAATCTGCACAAACCTCTTCGACCACTCCGCTAATAGACGATATAATCGTGGTTTTTGAATCTCGGGCAACAACCTGCTCCAGACCAGTCCCTACGATTGGTATTTCCGGCTTTAAAAGTGGTACCGATTGGCGTTGCATATTAGAGCCCATCAACGCCCGGTTCGCATCATCATGTTCCAGGAAAGGTATTAAAGCCGCTGAGATAGAGACAATCTGACTTGGCGAAAGGTCCATGTATTTTAATTCCCGGGGCTCCGCCATTGGAAATTCACCCCGAATCCGGGCTCTGATCCGGGAGTGCAGAAATTGACCTTTTTCATTCAGCGGGGCATTTGCCTGGGCAATTAAAACCCGATCTTCATCATCAGCAGATAAAAATTCAACCTGATTGGTAACAGTTGGTAGGTTATTATTCATCTTCACCACCCGATAAGGAGTTTCGACAAAACCCAGGTGGTTGACATAGGCATAGGTTGAAAGAGATGAGATTAAACCGATATTCGGACCTTCCGGCGTTTCAATTGGACAGAGCCGGCCATAATGAGTATAATGGACATCGCGGACCTCAAATCCCGCTCTTTCGCGGGTCAGTCCGCCCGGTCCCAGCGCCGAAACCCGCCGTTTGTGAGTAATTTCAGCCAGCGGATTTGTCTGATCCATGAATTGGGATAGCTGACTGGTCCCAAAAAAGGAATTCACGACAGAAGTAATAATTCTGGAATTGACTAAATCCTGAGGTGTCAAATTTTCGGATTCACGCAAGTTCATCCGTTCCTTAATCGTCCGCGCCATTCGGGTAAGCGCCAGATTAAATTGGTTAGCCAATTGCTCACCAACCGTACGCACCCGGCGGTTTCCCAGGTGGTCAATATCATCCGGTCCCAACAACCCCTTCTTCATCTGAACAATATGGCGCATGATTTCGACAATATCTTCTTTGGTCAATACCGTATTATCCAGGGGCACATTGAGATTGAATTTCTTATTGATCCGATAGCGGCCGACTTGTCCCAGATCGTATTTTTTCGGGCTGAAGAACAAGCGCTCGACGAACTTTTTAGCCGTCTCCAGATTAGGTGGTTCACCAGCTCGTAAAGTACGGTATAAATAATAGAGTGCTGATTCTTCATCATAGGTCGAGGAATCTTTGCGGAAAGTGTTCAGGAAAATCGAGCTTTCAACATCATCATTTGTGGTAAAAATTAATAGCGATTCAATCTTGTGATCTTTACATAACTTGATGATATCTTTATCAATCTCGGTTTTCCCCTTGATGGTCAGGAGAACTTCACCGGTTTCGGGATCAACGATACTCTCGGCCAGTATTTTATCCAAAGCCTGATCGGGATTTTTTTTAATCTCGATCCGATCACCAATCCCAAATAGCTTCAGGATATCATCGTTAGTAGAAAAACCAAAGGCGCGCAATAGAATCGTGGCAGGAAATTTCCGGCGGCGATCAATTATTGCACTCATGACATCGCGCGTATCAATCACAAAGTCCACCCATGATCCCCTGAACGGGATTACCCGCGCAGTGTAGATTTTCATCCCGTTAGTATGGACCCCCTCATCGAAGAAAACACCGGGTGAGCGCTGCAGCTGACTTACCACAACTCGCTCGGCTCCATTGACGATAAAGGTACCCCTGGGTGTCATATATGGAATGTTGCCGAAAAAAATATCCTGCTCGATGCCGGCTGAGTAGTTGCCTTTCTCCGGACCTTCTTCACTGATATGCAAAATCAGGCGAACTTTCAACGGCACGGTATAACTGACCCCGCGTTCCAGACATTCCTTAATCCTGTAACGGGGTTCTCCAATGGTATAGTACTTATATTCCAGAATATAATTACCGTGTGAATCCTCGACCGGAAAAATATTCCGGAATGCCGATTCAAGCCCCTTGTTGGTCCGTTCGGTAGGTGACACAGTCTCCTGTAAAAAATCTTCAAACGATTCCAGCTGCACAGCCAGTAAGTCCGGCATGCTTTGAACGGGAGGTATTTTAGCAAAGGATTTTCGCTTGATATAAGTAGAGGTATTACTCAAAAGTACTCCTCCTTGTTACATTTTGATATTCCCCATAATCGGGGAACAATAACTCAGTTTGAAGGGCGCTATCATTTAAAACTATGCTGAATCCGCACGGATACAGGTTATTTAATTTCAACCTTCGCGCCGGCTTCTTCCAACTGCTTTTTCAGACTCTCCGCGTCTTCCTTCGAGATTCCTTCTTTGACCGTACTAGGCGCAGCTTCGACAAGGTCTTTAGCCTCTTTTAATCCCAGATTGGTAGCTGACCTGACTACTTTAATGACATTAATCTTCTGAGGACCGATATCTTTCAGAACAACATCAAATTCGGTCTTTTCTTCCTCTACCGGCGCTTCAGCAACCGCCCCGGCACTGGCAGCTGCCAACGGAACAGCAGCGGCGGCTTTCACATCAAATTTGGTTTCGATCTCCTTAATCAACTCCGAAATTTCCAGCATATTTGCCTTTTCCAGATATGCAAGAACATCTGCCCTCGTTATGTCTGCCATGACTTATTTTCCTCCTTTTATTGCAAACATTTATTAACTATTTCTTTCCACTTAGTGACTTCAGCAGGCAAGCCAATTGACTTAGCGAAGTTCGCAAGGTACAAACAAGCTTACTCATGGGAGCAGCGAGAGTACCAGCAAGTTTGGCAATCAATTCGTTTCGCGATGGTAAATTGATAATCGCATCAACCTGGGTGGCCGGATATACCTGCCGTTCAAGAATACAGCCGGTAATACTCAGATTCTCCAGTTTATTCTTCTTAATAAACTCAGATAAAATTTTACCCGGTACGATGGGATCATCATATCCAAAAGCAATTCCCATCTGACCTGCGACAATCAGCTCGATGGATGGATATCCTGCTTGTTCACAGGCTATTTTAGATAAAGTTTTTTTGGCTACTTTATAATCAACTTTAGCTGAATAGAGCTCGCGGCGCAGGCTATTGATCTGTTCAACCGTCATGCCCTTATAATTAGTAAAAAAGACTCCTTTAGCCCTTCGGAACCGATCTGCAATCTGCTCAACTGTTTGTAATTTTTTCTCGTTTGGCATGGTAACCCTCCAAATCCTTTTATATTACCGTGCTTTTATCTACCCGCACTCCAGGCCCCATGGTTGTCGTTAACGTTAACTTCTTAAAATAAACTCCTTTGGCCATTGTCGGTCGCATCCGCATCAGGGTTGCAATCAAAGTTCTGATATTCTCAGCCAAATTCTCACTAGGAAAAGATTTCTTCCCTACCGGAGTATGAATGATGCCATTCTTATCAATCCGGATCTCAATTCGGCCTTTTTTAACCTCTTTCACGGCATTGGCAACTTCCATGGTTACGGTTCCCGTTTTGGGATTGGGCATAAGCCCCTTAGGTCCTAACACCCGACCTAGTTTTCCGACCTGCCCCATAACATCGGGAGTGGCAACGATCACATCCACGTCTGACCAACCATTCTGAATCTTTTCGATGTACTCTTCCAGACCGACATAATCGGCGCCGGCTTTTAGAGCCTCATCCTGCTTGGATTTTGTCAGCACTAAGACCCGCACACTCCGGCCGGTTCCATACGGATACAAGACTGTACCACGGATATTCTGTTCGGAATGTCGTGGATCGACTCCCAAATTGACATGCGCTTCAAAAGTTTCGTCGAACTTTGCTCCCTCGACGTTCTTTAACAAGGTAATCGCTTCTTCGAGGGAATACTCTTTTTTTCGATCTACTTTTTTATTGTTTGTGACTACTCTTTTCGAGACTTTCATACCGCAGAATCCTCTATTCTTTGATCGTCACGCCCATACTACGGGCTGTTCCTCTGATCATCTTCATCGCCTGCTCAACGCTGTGAGCATTTAAATCAGGCATTTTTTCAATTGCAATTTGCCGTAACTGCTCAAGCGTGATTACACCAACTTTATTTTTATTAGGTTCACCGGAACCTTTCTCCAGCTTAAGGGCTTTTTGAATTAAGACCGCTGCTGGAGGTGTTTTAGTTATAAAAGTAAAAGAGCGATCGGAATAGACCGTTATCACCACCGGAATAAGATAGCCGATTTTATCCTGGGTGCGGGCATTAAATTGCTTACAAAACTCGACGATATTCACACTGTGTTGCCCGAGAGCAGGTCCGACCGGCGGCGAAGGATTGGCTTTTCCAGCTTCAATATGTAGTTTAATTAATGCGACGACTTTTTTGGCCATAATATCACCTACTTCTCCAATTCAACCTGTAAATAGTCCAACTCGACCGGTGTCGGACGGCCAAAAATGCTGACCGTCACTTTTAACTTTTGCTTATCTTCATTGATTTCCTGTACCGTACCTCTAAAATCAATAAACGGACCATCAATCACCTTAACCGGATCACCCATTTTGAATGGTACGGCCATGACTTCCCGACCATCTTTCTTTTCCACCTCGCCTAAAACCCGTTTGACTTCCTCCGGAGTAAGTGGTACGGGATTGCCTTTGGCACCCACAAATGACATTACTCCGGGAATATTCTCGACGAGGTACAGTGACTGTTTGGTTATCTCCATTTTCACCAACACATAACCCGGGAAAAAAACCTTGTTGCGGATCCGCTTTTTCCCTTCACGCATTTCCATAATGTTTTCCGAGGGGACTAATACTTCGGGAATGATATCCTTCATACCGGAAAGTTCGGCTTCAACCAGAAGTGCCTCCCGAACTTTCTTCTCTTTACCCGAATAACATTTTAATACATACCAGTCCATGATCACTCTATAGTATTACATTTACAAGTTTTGATAAGATTAAATCCACAATGAACAGAAAAACGGATAGGATTAGTGACAGAATTAAAACCACAATGGTCGAGCCTTTCAGCTCCTGCCAGGTTGGCCAGGATACCTTCTTCATCTCAAAAATAACATCTTCGATAAATTTCTGGATCTTCTTAAACATGCTCTCTTTCCCTACTTTCTTAACGATTTGGGCAGCAATGCATTCCAGCAGAAATAGCAGGTGAGGCAGGAATTGAACCCGCAACCCCTGGTTTTGGAGACCAGTGCTCTGCCAATTGAGCTACTCACCTGTAGTATCATCTATCTCGTTTCTTTATGCAGAGTATGGGTTTTACACCAGCGGCAGTACTTCTTATATTCCGCTCGCGATGTATGCAGTTTCTTATTCTTGTCGGTGGTGTAATTCCGGCGTTTACAAACAGTACATTCCAAGGTTATAATTTCGCGCATCGGTTATCCTTTTATGACTATTCGATGATTTCGACTACCACACCGGCACCGACAGTGCGTCCACCTTCACGAA
>CAZJIU010000056.1:3898-15127 GCA_964546145.1 uncultured bacterium | reverse complement strand
CAACCTTCATACATTTCAGCAGTGACTGCTCCTGTAGTGACTACAAGTGGCGCCGGTAACGCACAGCGGCTTTTGTGGAAAATATATCCAGTAACCGGATCAAGCTGTGTCTGATTGTAAACCTCTTTTACTGTACCGGTTATTGTAATGGAATCACCTTCGGCTATTAGAGTATCTGAATAAACAACCTTAATTCCACTCCATGGTGCTGCTGCATCCTGAATCCAGAAATAATAATCGGAAATGCCACCATTTGCAGCAACATCTCCTTGGAGTTCAGCAGTAACAATACCACTGATGGTTACAACCTGTCCAACAACCGCGGATGAATCACTGCCGCTGCCGGTTGTATCCTGAACACTGGCAATTGGCGTAATGGTTTGGGCCATTAATCCACCCACCAGCAAAAATGTCAAAAACAGAATCGTAACTTTTTGCATTTGAACCTCCTCTTACTTTATTATCAAAAACTTACCATGTTGAACATCTTTTGTTTTCAAATCTTCCACCGTAAAAATATACAATCCGGTAGCAATCGCCTGGTCATATTTACTGATCATATCCCAGGCATGTTCCCCACCAGACAGAACAAATTGGATTGTTCCGGAAGATTCATCTGCCTGCGTTGAGTAATCTTCCAGTAATTGAATATCGGAAGCATCATAGGTATCGGAGTTATGACTAAATTCATCAACCAATTCACCACTCAACGTAAATATTTTAACTTTGGATCTATCCGGCAGATTATAAAACCAAATCATCCGTTCCCGCTCGCTATAGCCGTCCCATTTCGCCCGCCCTCTATAGGGATTTGGGTATACACCCACTTTTCTGGAGAAATCTTCTGTCTGGGGAGTTTGACCGGCGATAACATAAGCCATTTGATTAATCACATTACTTTCGAGGCTTTCCAAACCTGTATCTTCATCACCCTGATCAAACGATGTAACCGAATAGATGTTTTTATCCGGCCAACCACTTTTTATACCGGTATTAATAAAACGATAAAACATAGTGTCGCTATCGATAATTTTATAATACAGGGTATCATTATCCTCAATAATATAATGATAGGTTTTAATCGTATTTCCTCCGACAATTTCGGTTGTATAGGCTTCATTTCGAGGAATTCGAATAGGATTAAAACCAGTATCGTACCCAATATTATCATCAATATCAAACTGTGCCATCAGAGTCCAGCCAGAGCTGGATTCTTCACTGTATGTTTTTTTCCTAGAATAAATCCGATACCCTTCAAAATCCATCTTCTGAGTTAATGGATCTTTTGCAAACTCCGGGGTCCTCGTCCAAAATATTGTAACACGATTACTTTCTGCGTATACTTTGATTTCAGGTGATGGTGGTGGTGCCGGTAAAATGTATCGATCAATTCTTCCATCGAAGTCCATATCTTCCCCGGCATCTAAAATACCATTTCCATTAATGTCTTCACCATTAAAAGCAGTCTGTGCCCAATCAGAATTTGCATATAAAAATGCCCGGCGTGCGGCATTATCAGTCAATGAATTATTTGCCCACCGCGCGCATACGATAGCGAATGCAACCCGGATTGAATCACCGGGATTCAATACCCATTCTGTAGAATCAGCATTCGGCTCGCTCCCGAACGGACCGGCAGATAACAATAATAACCAGCTATCGGTTTCACCCGGATATCCGTCTGCTGTATATCCGTCGGTTCCAATTTTTACAGGTACAGATGTATGCATAAAGTCATATCTCTGGAGATCATCTACAGGTAACACATATTCAGGATAATCTGCATTTGACGAAGTCGTCCAGACCCACTGACGATAGTATGTATTCCAGTATCCTAATGGAACGGTTGTATTACCCAGGAACCTGATACCAATATAACTCTGGGCGTAGCCATTGTCTCCATCAGCGTCATACTGATAGGCAATATTACGGGGAGTTCCGGGAAATTCATCATCGGGATAGGGATCATAAATTGATTTATCATAACCATCAAGATTATCATACCATGAAAATCCACCGCCCGGTTCATAAATGCTTGTATAATTCATGTTTGCGACAGAGGCATCCATCCAGATCCCACAGTAGATATTTTTAATTGGATATCCACCGGATTCAATCTGGGCAGATTCATTATATATTGTATAATCCATGATTACGAAGGATTCAGTAAATGAATAGTTCCAGGCATAACTCTCCTGATGAACCCGAATTCCCATTGGCTCATGGTTTACGACTGTATTATTATCAGTGAAATCACAAGTGAAATCCTGATGAGATATTGCGTGCGGCGAGAAATATTTGCTGGTCTGGATTGATGATTCAATTTTAATAGTATCCTGTGGTAGCGAACTAGTCGTAAATTCAAATCCTTCGGCGGCATAATCAAAAGCACCGTCGACAATTGCAGTGGAAACACGTTTATTGTCCTTAGCAATACCGCCAACCCAGAGTCCTGCATAGGAGAAATGCTCCACCTCTTCTTTGGCGATATCTGCGTACTGTTTATAGCGACAGGAGGGCTGATCAGGATTATTCCATCCTTCACCTAAAAGTCCGAAATTCGTGACGGTTAATCCAATCTGACCAACAGTTGTATAATTATTGTAATCATCAACAGTTTTTTTACCTAATTTGGCAGGCACTTTAGGTGTAGAACGACTTTGAGCGACAACCAGTATATTTATTAAGGTTAATATGGGTAAAAAATAGAGAAGTATTTTCAGGAATATATTATGTTTTATTTTCAATCTTCTCCAAATAAATTTTACTAAAACCCGCTTGTTTATTTTATGTAATAGACACTCATATTGTTAAGTATTTAAATTTAAGTTTCTTTGAACTAACAGCATTTAAAGAGCCTACTCTCTAATTTTCTTGTGGTTAATATTAATCGTTTAAGCATCAACATTGCCATGAAATGTACAAAAATAAAAATCAAACATAAAGAAAATATTTCATTTTTCGTCTCTTTTTATACCGTATTTTGTATGGCAAATGTGGATACACTCAATATATATCCAAACATAAAATAACAATTAGGGTGAATTGTTGATAAAGCAACTGGTAAACGTATCGTTGGAGCCAATGTTTTTACTAGTGGGACAAAGCTTGGAGCGGCGACTGATGATAATGGTTCTTTTTAAGCCTGCACCGGTTTTGGGACACTTCCCTGGGAATCAATCACCTCTCGAATCTTTTTAAGAATTTCAATCGGCGAATATGGCTTCTGGATATATTCTCTTACTCCTGCCTGGTTAAGTTCCGTTTTAACATTTGGATCCATATAACCGCTCGCAATAATGACATTTGCTGTTGGGTCGAGTGCTTTGATTCTTCGATAGACCTCGTCACCACTAAGTTTCGGTAATCCCAAATCCATCAATACCAGAGCAATCTCTTTCATTTGATGCCGATAGATATCAATTGCCTGTTCCCCATTTCCCGCGGTTAGCACTGTGTAACCATTCTTTTCAAGCAGTTGGCGGAGAAAACCTTGCAGCATCTCTTCATCCTCGACAACCAAAATTGTCTCATTACCCTTCGGAATATCTTCATCGCTTGACTTCTCCGGCAACTCGATCTCAGCAAATTTTTCCAGGGCAGGCAGATAAATATAAAACGTGGTTCCTTCCCCAGGTTTACTTTCAAGCTCAATGAAGCCATCGTGAGCAGTAATAATTCCATGGACCACCGCAAGCCCCAAACCGGTTCCTTTACCCGCTACTTTTGTCGTAAAAAAGGGCTCGAATATTCGTTCGCGGGTTTGACGATCCATTCCAACACCAGTATCAGCAATACTGAGAAGAACGTAATTTTGAGCCGATGCCTTGGGGAATTTCAAATTGACTTCTTTACCATTAATGTTTGAGGTTCTAATCATCAATGTTCCCCCGTTTGGCATGGCATCACGGGCATTCACACAGAGATTCATCAATACTTGATTCATCTGACTAATATCAGCAATAATGTATGATAGATCGCGTCCAATATTCATTTTAAGTTGGATTGTCTTGGGAAATGTCTCATAAATCATCTTGCTCATATCTTTGACCAGCAGATTAAGATTAAGCGGTTCCTGAATTGTCCCAGTTTTACGGGCAAAAGTAAGCATCTGGTTAACCAACGATGCGCCCCGTGAGGTGGCGTTAGAAATAGCATCAACATGTTTAGCTAACTTTGGCGGAGCGTCTTTGATGAGTTTAATGAGTGATGCATGCCCCATGATAATGGCAAGGATATTATTAAAATCATGTGCAATACCACTAGCAAGTGCACCAAGTGATTCAAATTTTTGGGCATGGCGCAACTGCTCTTCGGTAATCTTGCGCTTAGTATCATCAAACAGGTAGCCTTGTATTTCAATTAACTTATCCTGCTTATTAAACCGACCGAGAATATTTGCGATTAAATAAAGTGGAGTTCCATCGCGCTTCTTCATTTCCATTTCATAATATTCAACACGGCGTTCTCGCTGTAAACGGGAAATGAGCCGCTGTCTTTCCTCGGGTGAATGAAAAAGGGTAATCGAATTAGTCTGCAGGGCTTCTTCTTTAGACGAAAAGCCAAAGATATTGAGAAACGCTGGATTGCAATCAATTAGTTCTCCATCGTAAGTCGCGGTAAAATCACCCGTTAAGTCTTGCATATAAAAACGCTCATATTGCTCGTGGGAACGGCGTAGTTCTTCCTGGGCAAGTTTAAGTTCAGTAATCCGCTCTTCCAATAAAGCAGTATTTTTCCGCACTTCATCTAACAATTGCATATTCTGCAGAGCTACCGAAATCTGGGCTGCAATACTTTCGAGCATGCGCTGATCATCTTCAGTATAAATATCAACTTTGTTTGATTCAATGTTTACCACCCCAACAACACGATTTTGAATCTGTAAAGGAACACATAATTCAGACCTGACATCCTGGCGAATTTTTAAATAGCGCTGATCCTTTGCCACATCACCCACCCGAACACTTTCTCTATGCTCCACAGCCCAACCGGTTATCCCGACTCTCAGCGGTGAATCTTTGGATCTGAGATTCCTTTTACTTGTTTTGACAAATTTTTCACCCTTATTTTGATCACTTATTGCAAATGGCTCAAGCCGACCACTCTTCTCGTCAATCAATAACACCTCACTGTAGGTGTAATCAAGAGAATGTTCCAACGTCTCGAGAATCTTTTGGGCAAGTTGATCTGGAGGCAAAAGTTGTTGTAGACGTTGGGATGTTTCGTAAATCGCCGTAAGTTCCTTATAGCGCTTTTGCAAAGATTTCTCTACCAGCTTGCGCTCGGTAATATCTTGTGCTGCTCCATAAATCTGCACCACGCGCTGGAGCTTCTCATCCCAAATAGGATGAGCATGATTACACAACCAACGGATTTCTCCATTTTTTCTAACTATCCGAAATTCGCTGACATCGTCTTGCTCGGCGAATAACCGACTCGCATGTGCCTGAGCTATAGAAACGTCATCCGGGTAAACCAGTGAAAATAGACCGCCATGTTCATCTATTTCCTGTGAAGTATAACCGGTTATTTGCTGAAATCCGCCAACTATCCATTCCCGAACTAATGTTTTGTCAGGTTCAACTCGATAAGCATAAGCATAATCCGAAATTATTTCTGAAATAAGGCGATAACGTTCCTTGCTTTGACGCAGGGCCAGGTTGCTTTTTTCCAGACGTTTCGACCTCGTTCGGACTTGATAACGAAGCAAACAGATTATCCCAAATAAAAGCAGTAATAAACCAACTACGGCACATATCACCCAGATTGTGAATTTTGCTTGAGAAAATGGTTTTTCAGTCCAGCGCTCAGCTGCCTGATAGAAAGGTGAATTGGGCTCGTTAATCCACTTTACTAAATTGCGATCGACAGCCTCAAGCAGCTCACTGTTTTTACCTTTCGCAGTTGCAAAAAATAGTTCAACCCGATTGAAATTAATATTGGTTTTTCTTAGACGATATTTTCGATAAAAGTAATCTCCAAAAAAATTATTGGTGATTGCGACATCGGCAGAATGTTTAGCAGTAAGAGCAAATGCATCTTCAAAAGAATTAGCGGGAATTAGGGTTACATTATAACCTAATTCGCTTAATGCTTGTTTAAATACTTCTTCTTGAATTGAACCCTGGAGTACCGCAATCCGTTTACTGTCGAGGTCAGAAAGCTGTTTGATTGGTGTGGTCCGCGAGGCGTATACTCGTGACCAGCTTGCAATCACTGGAGTTTTATTAAAATCAAATTTTTCATCGCGCATCGGTGTATGAGCCACATCTGGCATCAGGTCAATTTTCCCCGCTTCGAGATTCCGCAAACAGGTTGCCCAATCACCTGAAATAAAATCTATCTTCCAACCCTCCTGAGCAGCGATTTGCTCCGAAAGCTCAATAAAGAGACCTGAAGGCTTGCCTTTCTCATCGGTAAAGATCTTGGGCTTATTCTGATAGACACCAACACGTACGGTTCTGTCGGCTGCTTGGACTTGACCCAAGTCAAAAAAGCAGACAATAATCATCATCAAGCAGATAAATAAAATCGGCCTGATCCTCAACAAATGGCTTATATGAGCTTTTCTGTAAGGCATTACACCGAAGATCTCAGTAATCAACCGGATTTTAGCATTTAGATTGCTCATATTCCACTCCAGTTGTGGATCGTTGGACTCGAATAAATTGTGCCCCTACAATTTATTCTCTCGACGGATAATTAATGCAGTCCCAGAGTATTTCGACTTCTCGAATCTGAATATATATAAGGATAAAAGATTTCATCCCCCACAGTAATGCGAATGGAGAGAAAGTTAGATATGCCCTTTTCATAAAATCAATTATCCCTCATATTTTCAAAGAATCTAACATCTTTTTCATTGAAGTGCAATGTCGATACTAATTAGGTTCCGTTTTCGCACACAATTTTTCTATGCTTCATTTTTCATGTTTTAGCAATGCTTCTTTTGCTTCCTCGACCGAACTCACGAAGTTGATGCGACCAACTTTATTGCTCTCGTAAATGAAATCTTGCAGGTTTTTACTGGAATATTTCGAGAAATCGCCAACAATGGCAAGTTCAACATAATAATTCGAAAATTTCTGCAGTATTTCACCGGCTAATCCAGTCTTCAAATCAAAAAAATCCGGAAAGATATTTCTTTCATGCAGGATTATCTTCCTCGCTCCTTGATAATCGCAATCTACCATAAGGTCTAAAGCATCTTGTACATTGCTGATTTCGATTTTGTCCGATATTATCTCAGCAATTCGGATTCCCTTAATACCAATTATTTCTATTTTATTCATTACACTTTGTTGTTTCCGGATATTTAGCAGTATACTCTCTTATCTCAGCTGGCATAGACCCTAAAAATTCTACGTTGTTGCAGACATTCTCGATTAACTCTCGGTTTGACTGATATGAATACTCATCGAAATCTAATTTGCCATTTGTCATATTTTCTTCGACGTCAATAAATAACGACTTTGATTGACATGAAAAATCGAAATCTGGCACACTGAATTTTCGAACGGTTTTGTTTTGTAATGTTTTAAAATAGACCGTCGAATTCTTTATATCATATACGATACTCCAGTGTGTCGCATTTCCTTGACTGACAGCATCAAGGATTTTAAAGGAATAGTCAATTGCATCCTGATTATTATAATGTTTTATCATTGATGCGACCCGTGCAAATCTATCCAATGAACGGGTAGTATTCGGTATCGAATCAATTCCGCCAAAGTCTATAAATGATTTGACATAATCCGTACTTTTTGAATAGGAATCATTAGCTAGAACGGTCAATGGTAGAGTGGCGTTAGTATGATAAATCATTTTGCCATTTAGATATTCAATTGTCGCAATATTGCCATTCTCGTCACAAACGAGAAAATGCAGTGGGGCCACCGACAATTTAGAAATTCTCACTATAGAATCACTGGCAATCACATCACCGACTGTTGCCGAATTATCAAGTTGATATTGAATCCACTGTAATTCTGATAAACCAAATCTTTCGTCCATTTCGGGATACACAGTTTCATCGAGCCACATCTGCTCGATAACTAATCCCTTTTCATTAATCCCTCCATAGGGAAATTCTCTTCCCATTTGATTAAAACTGATGCTGCCGTATTTTGAAATCCATTCGATCGGTTTTTCAGGTGGCTGAATCGTTGCCGTTTTAATAACATTGCGTTTATTAAGAATTACATGTCCAAAACCCGTACTGAAATCGAAATTCCTCCCAAAAATCAGGATAACAGAATCTTTAAGGCAGAATGTCGTACAGGCTTCAACCTCAAATCCATTTGACAGCAAAATCAAAGCAATCAAGAGACAATTTCGAATCATTTTTTTCATGTTATTTAAATCAATTAATAATTGTTTATGGTAATATCATCTTTAATGCTTTTTCGAATCATTTCAATGCTTACAGCAAAAATCCAGATTAGTGGTGGAATATTTGCTACTATTACAGGTCCCCAACCAGCAGCATTATAAAACTTATTAGTATCTACAACGTTAGCATACATTGCTGGAATAGCAATTATACACATAAAAAAGCCAATCCAACTTAACCATCCAATCCAACTTGGTAAAATTTTTGTATATAATATTGCAAATCCAATTGATCCCATAAAGAATCCAGTTACGGCAAAGGCTATTGATCCATTATAAATAAGTAAAGTTCCATAGACCAATGCTTTAACTAAGGTTGGATCCTGATTACCTCCAAGCGTGAGTAAAATTGCTCCACCTTCCAGTCCATCAGCTACTAAACTAACAGTCCACCATACTATTCCTGCTCCAAAACATAAGGAAGCAATCCACTCAAATTCTTTATTTGTAATAATGATTAGATGTCTCAAACCAACAAATAAAATCATCCAACTCATATACATAAAAATATCAATCAGTATTCGGGTGAGTGCTATTACTCTAATATTTGCTAAATAAATAGCATGAGCGACTGCATTACTAATTTGTCCTGGATCACTAGGTATAATCCAGAGCGGAATCTCAAGAAGGAGTAAGATTCCACCGATTAATCCGAATATCCCAGTCCAGCGGATAACTTTGTTATTATTCATAAAATATCCTTAAAGTTTAACTTTCCTGACTTCCAAGAATAGTGCATTACCCCGTTTCTAAACATTGCACCCAAGGTTTTGCGGATAGAAGAAGTCCCAATTTTTTATGCTTAATTCGCTAATCATAGGAGTCATTGCTTTTTAATTAATTCTACTCCTTCTTTACAAGCAACTGCGAGAAGAATTTCCCTTAGGATTTTAGCCTTAGCTTTAACATTATTTTGACTGACATTGTCGGCTTTAATTTTTTGGGCTGCTCCATCTAATGCACTTTTTACATTTGTAATTTCAAGCAAATCTGCTGCCCTGCAGAAAAAACTTCTCGAACGACCTTCATCAAAATTGTCTCTCATTATTTCAAGCAATCTAATTCGTTCCTGCTGCTGTTCGATGAACTTTTCAATTCCCTGCCGTTTGATAAAATTTAAATTAGGTATGACTTTTCTGTACGACGGATACGAGGGCGATTCATTCAATTGCTGATATTCTTCTTCACTCTTGAATTTAAAACATGGAAAGTCTGAGCATTGGGCACAAACTTCAAGATTCTTTTTCTTAACACAACAGGTTATGAAGAAACACGATGGGTGCTTTTCGAAAAAATTGGGACCGGCACATCCGGGACATCTCGATGGTCCAACGGTATAGTATCTCGGACACAAACCGCAATCAAGACCACAGACACCAATTGTCGGGTACTTTTTCACTGGATATTTTTGCAAATCAGAGCTTGTCTACCTCATTACTTTAACATGGCTAAGCAACGTGAATAGAATGCTATTACCTCATATTCAATTTGAGAATAATTCGCTGATCTATTACTCAATCGTGATTTCCCAATTATCGGTTCGGAAACAGGATGCGGGTAAACCGGCTGAGTTGAACAGATTCGGAGTAGCGGTATTATCCCAGGCAAACCGCACCGCAACCGGAGCCTTGACTTTCGGTGATGAGATAACGACCGTACCGCCTTGAATTTCGGCGTCAGCGGGATAGAATTTCTGATCCTCACCGGCTATTTCAAAATTAATCGGCTTCCCTCCTTTTGCATTTAGACCATCGGCATAATCGAAATAGATTCTGATTTTATTTTTCTCGATTTTGTAATCCTTATAAAGCGGACCATAAATAGCGATTCCCGACTTTCCATAGGTTTTATTAAGTGCCAGGTTTGCCAGGCGGTTGCCCGCATCTTTTTTATTGCGCGGGTGAATATCTTCAATATTTCCAATATCACTAATTACAACCATCCCGGTATTGGGAACCGTCAGAGTCCGGCGTTGGGCATCCCTGACAATCGCCCCGACTTCAGGTGTTTCATATTTAAAAGGTGCAATTTGAAAATAGTAAAAGGGGAATTCGTAGCCCCATAAAGAGCGCCAGGTTTGAATCAAAGTCGAAAATAACTCCTTATAGGTCAGCGGATTGTCGGTATTGGTTTCGCCCTGATACCAGAGCACACCGGCAATTTTAAAAGGAATCAGCGGAGCAATCATTGCATTGTATGTACGACCGGGTTTGACCGGACACCACATGCGCTCATTTAGCTTTTGTGCTGCCGCAGCTAAAACCGGATTTTGGTTTACACTATCAGTAGGGATCCAGACTTCGGCGGGTGTTCCGCCCCAGCTGGCATTGATCATACCGACTGGAACGTTTAACTCCTGGTAAATTTGCTTACCGAAGAAGTAGCCAATGGCACTGAAATCTATCATCGTCTCGGGACTGCAAACTAACCATTTTCCGCCGAGGTCATTTTGCGGATTTGCAGCCGACCGTACATCTACCGTAAAAAGCCGGATTTCGGAAAAATTAGCATTTTTGATTTCTTTCTCTCCGCCTTCAATCCCAGCTCGTGGTGTCCATTCCATGTTGGATTGACCGGAACAGAGCCAAACTTCACCGATAAGCACATCGTTCAGCACAATCTCATTGTAACCCTTGATTTTGATTTGATAAGGACCTCCTGCCAAAGGAGTTATTAATTTTAGTGACCAGTTTGCCTGATTATCTGCTACAAATCTCAGCTCGTTATTATCCCAGCTGGCCACTACTTTAATCTCTTCATAAGGTTTTGCCCAGCCCCAAAGAACAACCTCCTGATTCTGTTGGAGCACCATATGATCAGCAAAAATAGCCGGTA
>CAZJIU010000056.1:0-3798 GCA_964546145.1 uncultured bacterium | reverse complement strand
GGAATTTTAATAAATTTTTATAGAAAATCACAGCATTGAAATTGTGATTGTCAAACAAGAAAACCCGCCTTGAACTCAATATAAATTCAAAATAGTAACAAAAATCACAGCAAGTATCCTCATTTCTGTTAAATTAGGCGGCGAAAATTGATTTTATCTGGATTTTTCAAAACGATTTAAGGGAGATAGTGTCAGATTGAAACCAGTGTATTTAAAGATTAGACTTGTTCTATCGGTCGGAATGCTTTGCTTATTGTCAAGCGTTATTTCCTTTGGTCAGGATACTCTTGACGTACCCATTTTTTCGGTTACCCGGGGATTTTATTCAGAACCATTTAATGTTGAGATTTCCTGCCCGGTTGCTGAAGCATTGATTAGTTACACACTCGACGGTTCCGATCCGCAAACTTCTGCAACAGCATTTACCGCAAACGCTCCACTCTCCGTTTCCATAAATCCGGAAAGCACTGATAGCAGAGGCGGAAAAACTCCTGGTGTGGTGCTGCGCGCCTATGTTCATAAAGAGGATTATAGCCCCAGTCAGGTTATGACCCATACCTATATTTTTATCGAAAGTGTAAAACGACAATCCTATCCCAGAGGTGAATGGCCTGCCGGTAGTGTTAATGGTCAGCGAATTGATTACGAGGTTGATCCGGATGTTGTTAATAATACCCGCTATAAAGACTTAATTGACGACGCATTGCTCGCCATTCCCACTTTTTGTATCGCAACCGAAATCGAAAACTTATTCGATCCCACGATTGGTATTTATGTCAATGCAATGAGCCATGGGATTGATTGGGAAAGACCGGCTTCTGTCGAATTAATCTATCCTGATGGCACCGAAGGATTCCAGATCAATGCCGGTTTGCGGATTCGCGGCGGCTGGAGTCGCCACGGTGATTGTCCCAAACATGCCTTTCGCCTCTTCTTCCGGACTGAATATGGCGCCGGGAAACTGCGCTACCCGCTATTTGGCGATGAAGGCGTTGATACTTTCGATAAGGTTGATTTGCGAACCAGTCAAAACTATTCCTGGAGCTATAAAAGCGGTGAAGGTAAATATAACACCATGAATCGGGATGTCTTCTCCCGCGATATTCAACGTGAAATGGGTGTTCCCTATACTCGCAGCCGATATTATCACTTGTACCTCAACGGCTGTTACTGGGGCCTTTTTCAGACTCAGGAACGTTCAGAAGCTTCCTACGCCGCGGAATATTTTGGTGGCGATCGTGATGATTATGACGTCGTCAAGGTGGATATTACCAATAACAACAATATCGAGGCTACCGATGGAAATCTCGATGCTTGGCGCGAGGTCTGGAATCTTTCTCAGCAGGGTTTCGATAGCGATGAGAATTATTTCAAACTTCAGGGCTGCAATCCAGACGGCACTAAGAACCCGGAATATAAAAATTTGGTTGATATTGATAACCTGATTGACTACATGCTGATCATTTTCTATGCCGGTAATTTCGATTCACCTGTTTCAGCCTTTGGAAGTAATTCCAGTCCGAATAATTTCTTTGCAATTTATAACCGCGATGGCAACGAGGGATTCAAATTCTTTATCCAGGACGCCGAACATACGCTGCTGACCGATCCTGTTGGTCCCGGACATGGTCTCGAAGAAAATCGGGTTTCACTTAGTATGAATGTAACCAGCTGCGAAAAATTCCATCCTCAGTGGTTGCATTTTAAGCTGACCAGCAATTCCAACTATCGGCTGCGCTTTGCCGATCATGTTTATCAGCGCTTTTTTGTTGATGGTATTTTAGCACCGGCAGCCTGTACCCGGCGATTTCAGGAGCGGGCAAAGGAAATCGAAACCGCTATCATCGCCGAGTCTGCCCGCTGGGGTGATGCCAATGTTCATCCTCCCCGTACAAAGGATGATGACTGGATTCCGGCGATTGATAATATCATCAATAATTATTTCCCTTATCGCACCGATATTGTGCTGGATCAGCTGCAGCAGGCAGGACTTTTTAATAGCCCAATTGCACCTAAGTTTAATCGAAAACCAGGTCGAGTAGCTAAAGGAGCAAGTCTATCAGTTAGTGCCGCATCGGGTACAATTTATTATACTGTTGATGGAACTGATCCGCGCTCTCCTAATACCTCTCAGTCAGAAATAAATACTATCACTCTCATTGCTGAAAATGCTGATAAATATGTATTCGTGCCGAGTCAGGACATCGGGACTTCCTGGTATAGCGATTATAATTATGATGTTTCCGATTGGGGATTATGTACCGGCGGTTATGGCGGTGTCGGTTATGAAAATGACTCAGGTTATGAAAGTTATATCACTTACGATGTCGGCGACCAAATGTATAATGGCAATAACTGTTGTTATATTAGGATACCATTTACTATTTCAACAATTGACCTAAGTGATTATAATACCATGTTTCTCCATCTGCGCTATGACGACGGCTTTGCGATTTATCTAAACGGATCAAAAATTGCCAGTGCTAATGCACCGGAATCACTAGAATACAATTCGGTTGCAATCCAGTATCTGGAATCGGAAAATGAAGAAATATTCAATGTCTCCGGCTATTTTAACCAACTCCAGGATGGAAACAATTTATTAGCAGTCCAGCTATTGAATAGTACTAATCCCAGCTCCGACCTGCTGCTGACATTAAAAATGACAATCAGTAATGCCGGCTCAAGCGGCGGAGTTCCATCTTCTACAGCCGTTAAATATTCGGCACCAGTTGAGATTAATCAAACCACAACCTTAAAAGCTCGGTCCGAATTCAATGGCAGCTGGAGTCCTTTGAGTGAAATTGCCCTCTATGTGCTTGATGGATTAGCTAATTTGAGAATTACGGAAATTAATTACCATCCCCTGGATACTGAAGATACTACTAATTCTGAATATGAATTCATCGAATTAAAGAATATCGGTGAGAATACTCTGGACTTAACGTCAGTCTCCTTCAACGTTGGGATAAATTACACTTTCCCTGCCAATACTTTTCTGAATGCCGGTAAGTTCATAGTTTTGGCATCTAATTCCGAAATGTTTCAAAAATGCTATGGATTTGCACCGTTTGGCAGCTATACTGGACAATTGGACAACGGCGGGGAGCTGATTGCGCTAGCCGATGGAAATAATAATACTTTTCTGGCAATAAACTATGGCGACGACTATCCCTGGCCAAAATCAGCCGATGGCGATGGTTATTCTCTGACACCAAAGAATCTCAATCCTTACGAGGATCAAAATAATCCCTTCCTCTGGCGGGCATCCTCGGTCCTTAATGGAACTCCGGGTAGCGACGATACTCTCGCTGCTGTCAGTATTGATCCTCAAGAAACAATTCCACAAAAATTCACCCTTTACCAAAATTACCCTAATCCGTTCAACTCGACCACAACCCTCCATTTTCAAATTGACCGACAAAGCAAAGTCAGTATTGCCGTCTTCAATTTACTTGGTCAAAAGGTTGCCCAGCCAGTTAATGATTATTATTTACCAGGTGAATATCGCATCCAATGGGATGCCTCGGATTTAGCCACAGGTGTTTATTTTCTCAGCCTGCAAGCCAATGGACATTCTGAGATAAAGAAGATATTGCTATTAAAATAAGATTGATATTAGTTTCAAAGCGCTCTTGAAATAATCTCCCGAACCTCCTCATCCGTCAATTTGATGGGATTTCCTTTGGTACTGCTTGCCTTCTGGGATTTTTCAACGACTACAGAAATATCTTTCTTTGAGAATTGCAGGTCAGACAGAGTTGGGATATTCAATTCCCGGCAGAGATTGAAAATCCA
>CAZJIU010000055.1:0-15291 GCA_964546145.1 uncultured bacterium | reverse complement strand
CGTGTTTTTAGGAATGGTTATAGGTTGATTGAAAATGAGAGAGAGACGCATTGCTCGTGAAGTAGCCCTGCAGGCTATTTATGCCCAGGAATTGTCCGGTAATAATATAAAGACAGTTGAGTCCCATATCATCAACGGTTCCGAAGAACTCCCTGAGGAACTTAAGCCTTTTGCATGTCAGTTATTTGAGACTACCACAATCCACTGCAAGGAACTGGATGAATACATTAAGGCCAAATCGGAAAATTGGGATTTTGAGCGGATCGCCATTATTGACCGTTTGATTATTCGCATGGCAATTTGCGAATTTTTATTTTTTGATGATATTCCCCCCAAAGTGTCCATTTCTGAAGCAATTGAAATTGCCAAGAAGTATTCGACTGATGAGAGCAGTGCGTTTGTCAATGGAATTCTTGATGCTGTCCTCCATTTGATTTCTGAAAAGATACCGGAGAAACTCTAAATTTTCCCTCAGCTTTTATTTTCTTTAATTAATCCCGTTAGTTTGATGGTATTAATTTTCAGATGAGAAATGTTAACGATAAACGATAAGATTTTCCAAAAATAGTGGTGAATGATGAGTGTTGGCTCATTTCTGACCGGAATCTTCGGTACTGCATCCGAAAGGGAAATAAAAAAGATTATGCCCCTGGTTGGGCAAATCAATCAAATTTATGAATCCCTGAAAGATGTCCCGATTGAAAAATTGCGTCAGCGAACCATAGAATTTAAAGCCATGATTGTCGAAGCTCGAAATGCGGCTGAGGTGGACATTCAAGATGCCAATCTGACTCGCGATGAGAAGTACAAAGCTATTATTAAGGCGGAGCAGAAGGTCCTGGATCAGATACTGCCGGAAGCCTTTGCGATGGTCAAGGAAGTTTGCCGCCGCCTGGTAGGACAGGAATGGAGTATCGTGGGTCAGAAAATCAAATGGGATATGATTCCCTTTGATGTACAGTTGATTGGGGCAATTGTCCTCCATCAGCGCAAAATCGCCGAGATGAAAACTGGTGAAGGTAAAACCCTGGTCGCCACCATGCCGCTGTACTTGAATGCTCTCACTGGTCGGGGTGTTCATCTGATTACGGTCAATGATTACCTGGCCCAGCGTGATAGCGAGTGGATGGGACGTATTTATACTGAACTCGGGCTGACTGTTGGTTGTATTCTCAACAGCATGGACAATAATCAGCGTCAGGAGATCTATAATTGTGACATTACTTACGGCACTAATAATGAGTTTGGTTTCGATTATCTGCGGGATAATATGGCGATAACTGCCGAGGATCAGGTTCAACGGGAATTTTATTATTGTATTGTGGATGAGGTAGACAATATTTTAATTGATGAAGCCCGAACCCCACTGATTATCTCCGGTCCGGTTACCTCATCCCGGCATGAAAAATATGATAAATTGAATCCGGCAGTAGCTACCCTGGTCCGTCATCAGCGGGATGTTGTGACCCGCATCTTATCTCAGTTGCCGGACAAATTTGAGGGGATTAAAAATCAGAATGAGGCGGCTCGTAATCTTTATATTGCTGCCCAGGGGATGCCCAAAAATCGCCGACTGCGGAAGTTGCTGGAAGATCCCGACTATCAACGCCTGCTGCAGGCGGGTGAACGAGAATACCTGCTGCTGACCGGCGGGAAAACCGGGCAATCGGTCAGTCAGGATGAGTATTTCAAGGATCTGTTTTACTTCATTGAGGAGAAGCAGCACAACATTACCTTGACTCCTCAGGGTGAAGAGAAATTGGCTGCCTTGTTGGGGATCCAGGTTGACGAACTGGTTATTCCGGATCTGGCGGAGGAATTGATCAAAATAGATGAAGATCCCTCGCTGGTTCAGGCTGAAAAAGAGAAGAAGAAAATCGAACTTGATCTGATTCATTCCGAAATCTCCGACCGATTTCATAATATCTCGCAATTGCTGCGCGCTTATACCCTCTTTGAAAAAGATGTGGAATATGTTGTTCAGGATGGGAAAGTTTTGATCGTTGATGAGTTCACCGGTCGGATCTTACCCGGGCGACGTTACAGTGATGGTTTACATCAGGCGATTGAAGCTAAAGAGAGTGTCAAAATCGAGGCTGAAACCCAGACCTTTGCGACGGTCACGATTCAGAATTACTTCCGGATGTATGCCAAACTCGCCGGTATGACGGGCACTGCCTTAACCGAAGCCGCGGAATTTGAAGATATTTATAAGCTGGGTGTGGTTGCTATTCCGACCAACGAGCCGTGTATCCGGATTGATCATGATGATCAGGTTTATAAAACCCGCCGGGAAAAGTATAATGCCATTCTGGAAGAGATCGAGAAATCCTATCATAAAGGTCAGCCGGTATTGGTGGGTACAATCAGCGTAGAGGTCTCGGAGACAATCAGCCGCATGTTAAAAAGGCGCGGAATTCCTCACAATGTCTTGAATGCCAAACATCATAAGCAGGAAGCGGAAATCGTTGTCCGGGCAGGTGAGCGATCGGCAGTCACAATTGCGACCAATATGGCTGGTCGGGGCACCGATATTAAGCTTGGTCCAGGAGTCAACGATTTGGGTGGAGTTTATATTATCGGCACCGAGCGGCATGAGGCGCGCCGGATTGATCTGCAGTTGCGCGGACGCAGCGGACGCCAGGGTGATCGCGGAGCATCGCGATTTTTCTTATCACTGGAAGATGATCTGATGCGACTCTTCAATTCCGAAAGGATAGCGGCGATTATGGATCGGATGGGAATCGAGGAAGGGCAGGTCATTACTCATCCGATGGTGACCCGGTCTATTGAACGAGCGCAGAAAAAAGTCGAGGCGCGCAACTTCAGTATCCGGAAGCATTTATTGGAATATGATGATGTCATGAACCAGCAACGGGTGATTATTTATGATCGCCGCAACTATGCGCTCAAGGAAGAAGATATCAAACAGGAAATCGAGGATATCTTAAGTGAGTGGATCGAGAAGTTGGTGGATGAGTGTACCGATTCGCGACGAATGCCGGATGATTGGGATTGGGATAAGCTAAGGGGCGAACTTAATAATACTCTTGGTATTGATCTGAAACTTTCTGACTTGAGCGATGTTTCTGAGTTAAATATTAAAAAGGCAATATTTGACCGGGCAATGGCTTACTACGGCCGTAAGGAGCAGTATGTTGGTGAAGACCAGCTGCGTTATCTGGAAAAGTATGTCTCACTGCGCACAATTGATGAGAATTGGCGTGATCACCTTTACGCAATGGATCAATTGAAGGAGGGCATTAACTGGCGGGCTTATGGTCAGAAGGATCCTCTGCTCGAGTATAAAGGTGAAGCTTTTGACGCCTTTGTCGGAATTCTTGAAAATATCGATCGTGAGACATTGAAGCTCTGTTTCAAGGCGCAGCTATGGGCTCCGCCGGTTGAGTCCCGGCAGGCTCGGCGGCCGCAGCCTTTTCAAATGGTGCATCAGGATTCCTTAGGTATGGGACTGGCAGCGGCTGCTCCCACTGGAGAATCGCCGATGAATCAAAACCCGGGCGGCGATAATCAACCCCGTAAAAGAATGCCAATTCAAGTTGGTCCTAAAGTCGGTCGTAACGATCCCTGCCCTTGTGGCAGCGGCAAGAAATACAAGAAGTGCCATGGGGCGGGATTGTGAAAAGGCCAAGTCGTTAAACAAACAACAGAACTGTACAAATCATTCGAAATTGCTAAATTAAGGTGTTTTTTAGCAGTAGTGAGGGATTTGGTAGACCTGCCAAAGGAAGTTATTTGCCAGAGTGGTGAAATTGGTATACACGCTAGGCTTAGGACCTAGTTCTGCCTAATGCAGATTGTGGGTTCGAATCCCACCTCTGGCACGAGGCTTTGGCGGGTGAATGCACTGAATTTAGAATCTTGCCTAGAACGATCGAAATGCCAGGTCCCGGAGGAATTTCTGTGAAGACTTTCAATCACGGCGCGAAGATTAATTTTAATTGGTAAGGAAAGTTGATGAAGGTTACAGTAAATGAGGTTAGTACCGTTGTAAGACAGCTAAACGTTGAGCTGGATTGGAATGAGGTAGAGAGTCAATACACCAGTTCATTTCAGAATTTGCGCAAAAAGCTTTCCGTTGATGGATTTCGCCCTGGCAAAGTACCGCCGGATGTGGCTAAACGGATTTTAGGTCCCCGCCTGAAATATGAATTCACTAATAGCGTGATTGAGACCACTGTCCCGGGTGTACTAAAGGGACAGGGAATTGAAGCGGCGCTGGATATGAGTATCAAAGATACCAATTATGTCGAGAATAAGTTTTTTAATTATGAGATAGTTGTTGAAATGGATCCCGAAATTAAGCTGCCCGACTACAAGAAGGGATTTCAAGTCAATAAAAACACTTATATCATTGATAAGGAGGATGTTGAATTATATCTTGAGGATCTGCGGGAACATCATGCCGAAGTTCGGGAAGTGACTGCCGGTGCCGAGCCAGGGCATTTTATTATTGCCGATTTGCAAGAGACTGATGAGCTCGGCACACCGCTAATCGGGAAAAAGATTCAGGATCGGCTGATTAAGGTTGGGGAAGGAATTTTTGGCCTGCCAGGGTGTGATTCATTGGTAGGGATTCATAGTGGTGAAAGTGCCCGGATTTATCTCGCCTCCCCAAAGGGTGAGAAGAGCCATTATCAGGTGAATGTCAAACGGGTTGAAGCGCATGATCTGCCGGAACTAAATGAGGATTTCATTCGCCAGCATTTTGAGGGTACCGAAAATCTCGAGGCGTTGAAAAAGAGGGTCGAAAAATCACTTCAAGCTGAGTGGAATAACCGCGCCGAGAAAGAGTTTTTACGAGCCATCTCCGATTATTTAATCAAACAGACTTCCTTTGAGATACCACCCTCGCGCTTAACCCGATTCCTGGATAGTATTGTCCAGGATATAACCTCACGAAGCAATGGCAAGGAGCTAGACACTAAGCGGATTCGCGAACAGTATCGCCCGATAGCAGAGCGTGAGATCCGGTGGTACCTGATCCAGGAAAAAATTAATAAAGTTGAACACATTGAAGTTCCTAAAGACGAATTGGAGGCAAAAATTAAGCAAATTGCCAATCAGTATGCCGAAAATAATCGGGACTCGGTAACTCGATTCTACTATAAGCGCGAAAATCGGGACCGTTTGGAAAATGATTTATTGGAACAGAAAGTATTTGATCATCTAAGAATTTTTGCAAAGGAAAAGAAAGTATCAATCCATACAAGTGACTTTAGGAAGAGGAATTTAGAATGAGTAAAAAAACCTTAGAAAGTCAGATTTATATTCCCATGGTAGTGGAGCAAACTGGCAGAGGTGAACGAGCTTATGATATCTATTCCCGGCTGCTTAAGGAAAGGATAATTTTTTTAGGTGATCCGATTGATGATCATGTGGCCAGTCTGATAATTGCCCAGATGTTGTTTTTACAGGCGGAAGATTCTACTAAGGATATATCCTTGTATATTAATTGTCCGGGGGGCAATGTTACAGCTGGCCTGGCAATTCTGGATACGATGCAGTATGTTGCTCCGGAAGTGGCCACAATCTGTATCGGGCAAGCATCCAGCATGGCGGCTCTCCTCTTGGCAGCAGGTACACGGGGGAAACGTTTTGCCTTACCTAATTCACGAATTATGATTCACCAGCCATTGGGAGGTGTAGAAGGACAAGCTAGTGATATTGAGATCCATGCTAAAGAGATTGTCAAAATCAAAGAAAGGCTTAATCAAATATTATCAAAACTGACCGATCAGCCCATTGAGAAAATAGCCCGTGACAGCGATCGAAATTTCTTTATGTCCTCGGCAGAAGCGAAAGCTTATGGAATTGTGGATGAGGTTCTTGAAAAACATTTAAAAAAGTAAGGGGTACCGTTATAAAAAAAGCTTGACAAAGGAATCCTAAATTCTTTAGATTCCCCAGAGTGTGGGGTTTTACATTAACAAAAAATTTATAAGGAGGAGTAATATGGTACGACGTGTCACGATTTGTTTTCTACTTGTCCTTCTTCCTGCTACATTTTTGTTAGCAGGAATTGTTGGCAAGATCTCCGGTACAGTAACTGATCAAAAGACCGGTGAGCCCCTTGGAGGCGTAAATGTGGTTCTTGAGGGTACTTATATGGGTGCTGCCACTGATATCCACGGATATTATTCGATTGGCAACGTAACCCCGGGAATCTACAATGCTCGCGCCACCTACATTGGCTACAAGGAAATGCTAATTAAGGAGGTTAGGGTACACGCAGATTTAACGACTGAATTGAGTTTTCAGTTGGAACCGACGGTACTCGAAGGGGAGTTGGTCACAGTTACTGCCGAACGGAAATTGTTTGAGAAGAGTGCAACTTCCAGTATTTCGATTACCACTGCGGAGGATTTGGAAAGTATCCCAATTCGGGGAACCAATGCCCTGCTTTCGACGATGGCTGGTGTCGTCGTGCAGGATAACCAGATCCATATTCGCGGAGCTAGAGATGATGAGGTTGATTACCTGGTTAACGGAGTATCTACTGTTAATCCGGTGACCAATCAGAATGCCCTCTCGCCTATTCAAGAGGCAATTGAGGAAATGCAGGTTTTAGCCGGCGGTTATACTGCTGATATGGGCGGGGCCAACGCCGGAATTGTTGTAACTGCATTAAAAACTGGTGCCTCGAAATTTGGAGGTTCGGTAGACCTCCGTACCGATGGTTTTGGCGATCCCGCTGAAGGGAAAAAGTTATTGGATACTTATTCGTACGGACATAAGCTGGGAGTCGTAACTCTTAATGGTCCCCTGCTTTCACCCAAAGCCCGATTCTTTGTTGCGGGTGAAATTAATAATCAGGAAGATTCGGAAGTGCGTTTTAGCAAGGGCTACAAATTCGAAGATTTGGTTGATAGCAACCCATCGAATTTAGAGCATGATACGGTGTCATTAGTTTATCCTGACGGTTTTACTCCGGATAGGCAGGATAACCAATACAGTTTAAATGGAACATTGACCCTCGATCTGCCGATTAAACTGAATATCGCCGCGTTGTATACCCATCGTAAGTTTGATGCCACTTTTGCTCAAAACAATGCTCCGATGCTGAATACCTTGAATGATCGGACGCAATACTACGAGCGCAATACAATGCTGTTAACTGCTAAGGCAACCAAAATCTTTTCACCTACTACCTATTTGGATGTTAAGGGTAGTTATTATTCATATACCAATGAACTAGGTGACAGTTGGTTCGGCAACGATTGGACTCAGTACTACGATAGCGCAGCTGTTTACGAGCATACCGACGGAGAAGTTATCTTTCGGAATGCCTGGCGTCCTCAATTTAATTATGTGCTCAATGGTTTTCCAGTTGAACGAAATGGTTATCCTTACAATTTCTACGCGAATGAGAAACAGCAGTACATCGGCTTAATTGCCGATTTTACCACTCAGTTGGGTAAATATCATCAGGTCAAAACCGGGATGAACTTGCGTTCTTATACTATTTGTCATTTTGATATTTCCCCATCGGTTATGGATTATACCGCTCCTAATGGAACTTTCAGTTATACAACCTACGGCAGTATGGAAGCTGTACCAGCCGATATCTGGATGCTTAATGGTTTGGTCAATACCTACGGATATGACATTTATGGTAATGAAATTTCAGAGGACAAGAGCTATACGGATGATAATGGTAATAGTCTGGGTTATGTCGATGGACCACGCAAGCCGCTGGATTTTTCGGCCTATATAATGGACAAAATCGAGTATAATGATCTGATTATCAATGCCGGAGTTCGCCTGGATTATTTCGATTCTGATGACTGGACCCTAAGGGATCCGGCTGATCCGGAAGTTGATCAAGATGCCAGTATGCTAACGCAAGATGCGTGGGAGAAGGTTGATCCCTATTTAATAATCAGCCCGCGTTTGGGTTTATCTTTCCCGGTAACCGACAGAACTGCGTTTTATCTGCAATATGGGAAATTTGCCCAGATGCCAAGCCTCGACAATATGTATTTTAGTACCTTTACTTATGCCCGCCAGATTGTCCGCCAGGGATATTACTTCCTTGCTCCAATTGGCTATGGTCTAGAACCGGAAAAGACAACCTCGTATGAGGCTGGTTTACGGCAGCAGATTGCCGAGAATGCCGCCTTTGATGTAACCGCATTCTACAAAAATGTCAAGGGTTTGATCCAGATAATTAATCAGAGAATTGATCCGGGTGCCGCAATTCCGGGGAACTATTCGCGTTTTGTGAATGGTGATTTTGCTACGACCAAAGGACTGGAATTCCGCTTGACCTTACGCCGCGTAAACCGTCTGGCTTCGCAGATTAATTATACCCTGACCCAGGCTGAAGGTACTCAATCTAATAGTAATTCCGCTTATGGCGCCCTGTACTTTAATGCGCAGATGCCAACAACAATCAATCCTCTCGACTATTCACCGACTCACAGCGGATCAGTCAATCTGGATTACCGGTTTGGTAAGGGCGATGGTGGTCCGATTTTATCCCAGTTTGGAGTCAATCTACTATTCAGATTTTCCAGTGGTCATCCCTATACTCATGTGAATGTCAATGTTGGTGGGCAAAGCGATCCCTATACAGCCGGCATAGACTATATGCAGGATACCAGAGACCGGATTGCTGCGGAACCAATTGGATCATCCACAACTCCATGGACCTATTATACCGATTTGCGATTGGATAAGTCGTTTGATATTGCGCGGATTAGAGGTACAGTGTATATCCTATTTAACAATCTGTTCAATCGTAAAAATGTGGTTAATGTCTATGAAAAAACTGGCGGCGCCGCCGATGATGGTTTTCTGAGTGATCCGACCTATTCAGCTTCGACTATCGCTGCAAACGGTGGACAGCAGTATATTGACATGTATACAGCCATCAATCTGAACAACGCCCAGGCTTACTGGGATAATATTGCCAGAGAGATTTATGGTGAACCGCGCCAGATTTTCTTTGGCGTTAAGTTCGAATTCTAAAAAAGTATTTGCAGAAATGATAGTCTTTAAGGAGGATATAATATGAAATTAAGAGGTTTAGTAATTGGATTAGTAATAAGTATTGTGCTGTTACTTTCCATTGGTCTGATGGCTAAGCAAACTGGTCAAACGACGCAGCCTTTGTCTAAAGCCGCTCAAAATCAAGTAACACGCACACTATCCAATATCTCCAATTGGAGTTACTGGATGGATTATAATGGTAAGTCAGGTATTGACCCCAACGGCAATTCAGGTGGTATTTATCCGCGTGGTACTGCCGGTGCGATCTTCCAGGATGGCTTCATCTGGGGTGGTAAATATCCCAAAGATGATGGTAGTACAGAGATCCGGGTAGGTGGTCAAACCTACAATATCGGCACTACCCCAGGCTGGATTCAGAGTGATGGAACGGCAATCAGCCCGTCTGATTCACGCGCTCGGATTTACCGGATTCGGCCGGATTATAAAACCCTGACGCACGCCATGGTGGTCCAGGAGGCTGCTGAAGCCAATATGACCGGTGCGGTATCCGTAACCGAGGACATGACCCAGGAAATTATTGATCAGTATGCAACCGACTGGGAGGAGTGGCCAGCCGATTTAGGGGCACCATTTGTTGATGTAGATGGTGATGGAGCTTACGATCCGGATGTTGATAAGGCGGGTATTGCCAATGCCGATCAGGTAGTCTGGTTCGTCTGTAATGACCTGAACCGGACAAATGCCCTTGGTTTGTATGGTTCTGAGCCCTTTGGATTTGAGCTTCAGGTAACCGCCTGGGCTTATAATCAACCAGGTGCCCGCTTGGGTCAGATTATCTTCAAAAAGTATAAGTTGATCAATAAATCCGGCGAGGATATTGACGAGATGTCTGTTGCCCAATGGTGCGATCCGGATTTAGGTGAGGCATCAGATGACCTGTTAGGATGTGATACTTTATTGAGTATAGGTTATGTTTATAATGGTCAGGAGAGTGACAGTAAATATTCCGCCTTTGGCTTAGCTCCGGCATCTGCTGGTTATGATTTCTTTCAGGGACCTTTGGTTGATGGCGTCGCCGGACAGGATCTTAATCGCAACGGAGTGGATGATGCCGCAGACTATGGCGTATTCGATCTAAAAGTCGTCGGTCCTGGAAAAGTGAATCTCCCGATGACTGGTTTCTCCTGGTTTGCCGCAGGTTCACCAATTAGCGATCCGCCGCTGGGTGTATATGATGGTACGCTATGCTGGTGGAATATGTTACGGGGTTATATCCCAACTGAGAATATTGATACCCCAACTCCCTGGACGGAGGGAAATGTACCGGTTGCCGATGGCGGTGTGGTCACAAAGTTCCCGATGGCCGGTGATCCAGTTACGGAAACTGGCGACCTGGATAATCACAACCAGTTTTTCACACCTGGTGATCGGCGGATGGCATTGTGCTCGGGACCTTTTACTTTTGCCGATGGTGACACCCAGGAAGTCGTCGTAGCAGTTATCGGTGGTCTCGGGAGTACCCGTTTTAGCTCGATTACCGACCTGAAGATGACCGATGCAGTGGCTCAGACCCTGTTTAACGGAGCCTTTGCCGGTGTCCCGAAGGCACCTGCGGGACCGAAGGTAACCACAAGAGCCTTTGAGGATAATGTTGTCCTGGAATGGGGTTCTGATCTGGCTGCTGTCGCAGCTACCGAAGGGCCGGTAATTGCTGGTTACTCTTTTGAGGGTTATAATGTTTATCAATTGCCTTCACCAACGGCTTCCAGGGATCAGGCGACTCTTCTCGCTACCTTTGATAAGGTAGATGGCATAGAAGTGATTGAAGGTAATCGCTTCCTGTCTCAATACGGGCAAAACGTTAAGGTACCCATTCAGCGAGGTGCCGATGTAGGTGTTCAGCGTTACTTCAAAATTGACAAGGACTATATTACCGGAGGACCGCTTTACGAAGGTAGTACTTACTATTTTGGAGTTACTGCGTACAACTATCATCCCAATCCAGAACTAATCGAGGATAAAGCATTAGAATCGGCACTTATTGCTCAAGCCGTGACAATTCAGGAACCGCTGCCGGGTGATACTCTTTCCGAAGTTCATGAAAATGAGTATGAATTAACTCATTCAGTTGGGGCTGCCGACGGTAGTGCCTATTATAAAGTCATTGACCCATATGAGCTGACTGGTCATGATTATAAAGTATATTTTAACCAGCAGCACTATTACATGGATGTTGATGGCGAATGGAAGACGACCAACTATGCAGATTCGGTTGGCAAAGCCCTCGGAAAAGTGACGGATGTCTCGCCTTCTACAATTTCGGGTGTAGCCTATACTTCCCCGACAGCAGGTACCAGGGATCTAAAGTTTGTGCTTGATCTGGTTTCGCCAGATTATGATTACGCCGAAGGTGTGAAGCTGACATTTCCGCCAGAAATCGTAATTAACAGTGCTTCCGGTCCCGAAGGAATTACCGCCTTGATTAATGAGTCGGATAACTCCGTGTTATTTGGTAATGAGGTCCAAGATTCGACTGATTTGACCGGTGCCGGAGCATTCGCCGGTGGCGAGCTGATGACGGTAAATGTCAATACTCCCACTTTACCACTGACGGTTGCCTACGTTGTCTATGATGATGGCTGGGCGCGTCTATATTGTGACGATCCGGCTAATGCGGATGATTGTAATGCCTACGGCATCACGGATGCTGTCGTTGTTAATGCTGAGGGCAACTGCGTGATTAGCGAAGAGGCTTATGCTTTCAAGACAGTCAAGCATTGGAATGTTAGGGATCTAACCACAAATGAGGATGTGCTGACTGATCAGACGATTGTAAATGGTGTGGATGTTGATACTGAGGCAGAAGAAGGTTCTCAAGCTGGTGGTGTTGTTGATGGTTTTCAGGTTATAGTTGATGCCAGTTATGATGCGCCTATAGATTTTACATCTTATACTTCTACCCGCTCACCTTATCGGTACAATCCAGAACGCGGATATGTCTACTATGCTAATGATTATCAGAATGCGGGTTATAGTATGCCATTTCTGATTAGTAGCTATCTCTATATGGGCTGGTCATATGGAACGACCGATATGGCTCTGGATTGCTATGATTATGCTCCTGACGGCGGATGGCACGGCACTGACGATATAGACCTGCTCCAGTGTGATATCGAACTGCGGTTTACTGGAGAATATGACTATGACAATCCAGTCACCATGGCAAGTGGGGGTACTTATATTCCAATTAAAGCCGGCACCGGTTCCGAAGCCGTACTGGTTGATGCCCGTAACTATACCATTGATGAGCATCCTGATGCCAATAATCCCGGTGATGGTTCACCCTTCAAAATCAGGATTCCCTTTGAGGTCTGGGATGTCCAAAACAACCAGCAGATATCGATGGTAGTCTATGATCGTTCAGGTAATCCGGCTACAACTGATACGATGTATGCATTCAATCCATATGACAGAGAGTACACGTGGATATTACACGAGGATTATGCAACAACTCAGACGAAAACGGCTACGGAGCTTGCCAATAGTGATCTTCTGACTTGGACATTAGTCCACTGGTGGACCGATTGGCAAACAGGTGATGTCGTTTCAATTGTATTCGACAACCCGCTTCAATTGGGTGTTGATGAGTTTACCTTTACGACAACCGCACCGACCATTGGCAATGCTGATCTGGCGAAGGAGCTGGTTAAGAAGATCAATGTCTTCCCTAATCCTTATTATGCGTACAATTCACTGTCTACCGATCAATACGATGTATATGTGACCTTTACTCATTTGCCGACGAAGGCAAAGGTTAGAATCTTCAACCTTGCAGGTACTCTGGTAAGAACACTGGATAAGAATAATACCTCTCAGTTCCTGCAATGGGATCTGAAAAATGAGGCAAATCTGCCAGTTGGCAGCGGTATGTATGTTGCCCATATTGATTTGCCTGATTTGAAGAAAGAGAAGGTTCTAAAGTTTATGGTCATTCAGGATCGTCAGATACTTGAGTATTATTAGTATGTATAATACGGAAGAAATTATAGAAAGGGAGAAACACATGAAGAGACATAACATATCCTATAAATTGATATCCCTCCTGCTCATCACTTTTGTATGCTGCACTTTCCTGTATGCCGGTGATGCCAGCCGTGTCGGTACGGCATCGGGTGTCCAGGTTCAGGTTCCAGTTGGTGCCAGAGCAATCGGGATGGGAGGAGCCGATCTGGCCAATGTGAGTTCACTAGATGCAATCTATTGGAATCCGGCTGGTCTGGGTAGGATGGAAGAAAGAGCGGCAGCAATGTTCACTACCCAAAATATCATTGCTGATATTAATGTGAACTATTTTGCCGTTGGTTTCAATGCCGGACGCTTAGGTGTTCTGGGAGTCAGTCTGAAGAGTTTCAGCTTCGGTGACATACCGATTACCACCATCGAAAATATGGATGGTACCGGCGCTACCTACTCACCAACTTTTGCAACCGGAGGTTTATCCTATTCCAAACTCCTTACAGACCGGATTGGTGTTGGGGTAAATGCCAATGTAATTTACGAAAGTGTGCCGCGCGCATCGGCTACCGCCTTTGCCGTCGATATTGGCATTCAATATCAACAGCTGCTTACTATTGAAGGGCTATCCCTGGGAATGGTGATTAAGAATATCGGAACTAATATGCACTACCAGGGTTCAGCTTTTCTTGAAAAAGCAACCGATCTCGGTGAGTCGTACTCAGCCTATCGTTACCGCCCGACCTCCTCAGATCAGCTGCCCTCAACTCTGGAAATGGGGTTGAGCTATAAGCTGAATCTGGGTGTTGGTGATTTGCTGGTTGCCGGTCAATTTCAGAATAATAACTTCGAGCAGGATCAGCTAAAAGTTGGTGCTGAGTTAGGTATCATGAATCTTTTATACCTGCGCGGCGGTTATCACTTCTTGGTTAAAGATCCAGATAACCCGGATTACGGCGAAACGATTTACAGTATTGCTCTAGGTGGCGGAATGAAGTATTCTATCGGTGGGAGTAAGTTATTCCTGGATTATGCCTTCCAACCGATGGAATATTTTGGTAATGGCAATGTCTTCTCAATCGGTATTGCCTTCTAACGCTAGCTAAAGTCGTTTCGACAAATATCAAAAGGTCGGGGTTCTTAGAGTGAACTCCGACCTTTCTTCTTTAGTTTTTATAAGTCAAGATGTGATTTTTAGTGGGTGGTGGTGTTTTATCTTTTCAGACCACCTTTTCCTTGCCCTTTACGGGAAACTTTGATAGTTTCGAATGGCTGTTGGTAAAGGTTCTAGCAAACAATTTTAAAATATACCGCAATGATCAATCTCCTTATCTGGCTAATTCTGGCAATCATTCTGGTAACACTTTGGTTGAATTATCGGCAGCATAACGTGCCATGGAAAAATCATTTAATTGATATTTCCAAATTTCGTTTTCCGCGCGGTTTTTTATGGGGTGCTGCGACTGCTGCCTATCAGGTGGAAGGCGGGTGTAATAGCAATGATTGGTCTATCTGGGAAAATTCCTATGACGAACATGCCAGACCGCGGATTAAAAATGGCGCAAAGGCTGGATTAGCTGCTGATCACTGGAATCGCTATCGTCAGGATATAGAATTATTGCAGCAATTAGGTTGTAATGCCTACCGCTTTTCCATCGAATGGAGTAAAGTTTCGCCAAAACCGGGAGTTTGGAATCAACGGGCTTTAAATCATTATCTGGAAAAATGCATTTACCTGAGGGAGAAAAATATCACCCCTTTTGTGACCTTACACCACTTTACAATTCCTTTATGGTTGTATGAAAAGGGTGGTTTTGAAAACTCTGACGCGGTGAATTATTTTACCGATTATGCGGCTAAGGTTGCTGAAACTCTGGGAGCTTATGTAGATTTCTGGGCAACTTTCAACGAACCGGTTATCTATGCTGTGATGGGTTGGCAGAAGGGTCTCTTCCCACCAGGTAAAAAGGACCTGTACCTTACGGCTCAGGTATTATATCATCTCTTAAAAGCCCATTTTCGAGCTTTCCAAACTATTCACGAAATTGATTGTAATGATGCCGATGGAGATGGGATATCCTGCCAGGTTGGGATTGTTAAAAGTCTTTTGATCTTCGATCCGGCGCGTAAGTGGTGGTTGCCAGACTGGCTGGCAGCCGGATTAATAGATCAGCGGATGAATCAGGCGGTATTAGAGGCTTTTCATACCGATAGATTTAGATTTTATCTGGGGAAAATGGGATGTTACACACGCTATATTCCCGGACTTTCCGAGACTCTCGATTGGTTTGGACTCAATTA
>CAZJIU010000054.1:14364-15705 GCA_964546145.1 uncultured bacterium | reverse complement strand
CTAATCGGCGCTGCGATTCGGTGATATTTTTTTCCGCCTCGACACTGACAGTCGGATCGAATGCAGCTCGTTGTTCACCCGTGAAGGTCTTCATCACCTCAGGTTCAAGGCGCTGGATTGTGACGGTGGGATTATTTTGCAGTCCGGTTAAAACTGCCTCTTGCACGGTAAGGTAAAGTGTATCCGCAGTTCCGGCAGTTATCGAGCAAGTTGATATTACCAATAGTAGCAAAAACCTAAACATAGTGAGAAACGATTTTTCACCGATACCCGACAGATTTCGTGATCGAATTGAAACCGTCATTGACTATTCCTGGTTTTTTTGACTTCAATTCTCTTCTCAAAAACCGAATAGATGACCGGTACGAGTACCAGAGTTATTAAAGTTGAGCTCAAAAGACCGCCAATCACTACCCTTCCCAATGGTGCCTGGGTTTCACCACCTTCTCCCAATCCCAACGATAGCGGTAACAGGCCCAAAACGGTCGTAAGTGTCGTCATCAAAATCGGCCGCAAACGACGACTGCCGGCTAATTGAACAGCTTCAGCCAGCTGCATTCCATGAATCCTGCGCAACTGATTGGTATAATCTACCAGCAGAATCGCATTATTCACGACAATGCCAGCCAGCATGATACAGCCGATAAATGCCTGCATGCTGAAAATCGTCCCGGTTAAAACCATGATAATCACGACGCCAATCAGCGCCATTGGAATAGCAAATAATACTACAAAAGGATCGCGGAAGGATTCGAATTGCCCAGCCATCACCAAGTAGATCAGAAAAATCGCTAAAATCATTCCTAACAGTAATTCCTGGAAGGCTTTCTGCTGCTCTTCATAATCGCCACCAAACAGGATAACAAAGTCTTTTGGAATCGGGATATAACGTAATTGCCGGCGAATATCATTGACGACCGAGCCCATATCGCGGCCAGTAAAATTGGCTTCGATTGTAATTATGCGTTCCTGGTTTTTGCGCTCAATCGAGACTGGTCCTTCCTGATTTACGGCGGTGACGACATTACGTAAAATGACTGGTTCGCCGCGGTTGTTGACCACGGTAAGATCAAGCAGCTCATTCAGGTTCTGGCGGTCGGCTTCACTTAGTCGTACTAAAATCCTATACTGTTTGCCGCCCTCACGATAATAAGAAGCCTGAGTTCCACCGACAGCCGTCTGCAGAGCATCGCCAATCCGCGAAACATCCAGCCCAAGGTCAGCAGCCTTTTGCCGATCAATCCGAATAACTTGTTCAGGACTGCCCTCCTGTCGGCTAATTCGGGTATCAGTAATACCCGGAACTGACTGAACCACAGCCTCGACCCGCTGAGCTAACCG
>CAZJIU010000054.1:12615-14264 GCA_964546145.1 uncultured bacterium | reverse complement strand
CGGGTACCAACTGCCATTTCTAAGTTGACGCGTACGTCACCTTCATCAGTAGTTGGCATTAATTCCACACCGATAAATCGTGCCAGAACTATTGAACCAACAAATAATCCAAGCACGATAAAGATTACAATTTTCTTATGGCTCAATGCCCAACGCAATAAGTGCGAATATGCCTGCTCAACCTGGCGGAAGGTCTGTTCACTGTAGGCATAGATTCGGTGCAGCCGATTTTCGTTCTGATAATGTTGCACCGGTTGAAAGCGCAGAAACCGCGAAGAAAGCATTGGAATCAGGGTTAGAGCAACAATCAGTGAACAAAGCAGCGAAAAACTAACAACGTATGCCATTTGCTGAAAAATGATGCCGGAAACTCCTCGGATGAATACTATCGGGAAAAAGACTACAACGGTCGTCAATGTACTGGCAACAATCGCCGACCAGACCTCTTGCGTCCCAATCAGGGCGCTCTGCTTCAACTCAGTACCGCTCTCCCGGTGCCGATAGATATTTTCTAATACAACAATAGCACTATCAACCAACATCCCAATCCCCAATGCCAGTCCACCAAAGGTAATCGTATTCAACGTAAAACCGCCAAAATACATCAATCCGAAGGTGGCAATGATTGAGATCGGAATCGCGGTTGAAATAATGATTGTGCTGGAGATATTTCGCAAGAAGATAAACAGAATAAAAATCGCCAGAAAACCACCAATCAGCAGCGAATTGCCAACACTATGAATTGAATTTTTAATATAAACTGAGGTGTCCATTAACGGCAATATCTGTACCTGGGGGATATCACGATTGATGCGCTCTATCTCAGCTTTGACCGCTTCGGCCACATTGACGGTATTAGCACCCGACTGTTTGTTGATTGCAATTCGCAAAGCATCTTTGCCATTGATCCGTACCAGGCGGGTAACTTCTTCCCAGGAATCTTGCACGTCTGCTACATCACTAATCCGAATTGGAGTACCGTTGCGGATAGTGATAACCGTATTGCGGATTTCGTCGAGGCTGTGATACTCCCCTAGCGTCCGCACTAAAATCTCATAATTGCCCTTTTTATAGATACCAGCCGGAATGTTGCGATTCTCTTTGCCCAAGGCTGCCAGTACCGCTTCCGGAGCGATGTTCAGAGCCTTGATCTTGGCAGCCGATAGATCAACATGAATTTCACGGTATAGACCACCGCGGATATCGACAGCAGCGACTCCCGGTACTCGTTCGATACGATATTTTATCTGGTCTTCGACAATCTGGCGCAATTCCAGTGGATTCATCCCACTAAAAACACCCAGATTCATAATCGGAAACGCCGAAATATCAAACTTGCGAATCATTGGCCGATCTATATCCTCAGGAAGACGGCCAATAACACGATCAATCCGGTCGCGGATATCATTAGTGGCAACATCCAAATTGGTACCCCAGTTGAATAATACCCGCACAACGCTACGCCCTTCGGTCGAAGTAGAAGTAATTTCCTCGGCACCCTGTACCGCTGCTAAGGCTTCTTCAATCGGGCGGGTAATTGACTCCTCTATTTCCTGCGGTCCAACATTACTATAATTTGTTACAACGGAAATCGTTGGGTATTCAATTTCCGGCATCAGGTCAATTGACAGGCGATTGAAGGAAACTCC
>CAZJIU010000054.1:0-12515 GCA_964546145.1 uncultured bacterium | reverse complement strand
ACCACATTTTCACCGCTTCGACTTACGACAGCCTTACTGGGAACAATCTGGGTATTTTCACGGGCAGCTGTGACAACATCAATCCGGGCAAACATACCCGGCTTCAACCTCATCTGATTATTTACTACCTCAATTTCGACTTGAGCAACCCGCGCAGCTTCCTGGAGAAGCGGCGCAATCCGGGCAACCTTACCGGCGAAATATTGCCCCGGGTAAGCATCTACTGATACAGTTGCCGGCATGCCGATCTGGATATGACCATAGTCACGTTCGATAATCGTGGTCCGCACAATTACCGTATCAATGCCGATTATCGAGACTACCGGCGCATTCGGTGCTAAAAGTGCCCCTTCATCTACATATCTTTCACCTATATAACCAGGCTGATCGGCGGTCAGAATCGTATAACTCAGCCGAATTTTTGCCGATTTGAGTGAGGCGCGGCGCTGTTCGACCTGGGCTTTGGCCAGTTGGAGACGTGACTGCTGGGCCGAGTAGCTAGACACCGCTGTTTCCAACTCTGCCGGAGATGCGATTCCCTTAGCATGTAAGGATTCCACTCGCTCCTTTTCTTGACGAGCTTGCTTCAGCTGAATCTGAGCTTCTTTCAATGAGGCTTCGGCAATCCTGAGATTTGCGTCAGCTTCCAGAACTCCCTGCTGATATTCGGCATCATCGAGATTAGCAATGACCTCACCGGCTTCGATCCAATCTCCGATTCGTTTCCGGATTTTAAGGATTCGCCCACTGACTTTAGGTGCAATAATATATTGATACAGCGGATGAATTGTGCCAGTCAGCTGCCGTACTTCCGTTAGTGGTCCAAAGCGTACACTGTCTACTTCGACGGCGACCGGTGGGCGGCTGGTTCGCCCAGTATTTTTATTTTTTTCAGAAGTAAATAAAAGTACAATCCGCCACCCGAGAATTAAAATAAAAACGGCAAACAGAGTAATTAAAATCTTTTTTTTCATTCCATGATCCTTTTCCGGTGCAAAATATTGGTATTTATACACCTGACAAAGCAAAACGGTGCAAATAATTTAATCTATCTAAGCTAGGTATTTTCCACTTGTTAAAGAACCTTAAAAATATACCGATAAACACTTAAAACCGAAATGTTTTTCAATCTGCTTCAGGATTGATTCTGTCCCAATTTAAAAAATACTATTTAAATGTACTAAAAGAATACCTGATAATTAATATTTTCACTTTTGCCAAAAGTATGGATTGCCTGACTTACCTGCTGCCAGTAATCGCTCTGACCGCGGCATATTTGCTTATAACGTCGTAAAAGATCAGGATGTTTGGCAATCAACCATTCGTGGAGATGATCCCAGATTCGACCAGCAGAATTAGTATGATCGAAGAGGTAATAATCAACATACTTAATCGTTTGGCGCACGATTTGCCTCCAGCCAGTTAGATACGGCAGGATCGGTCCGACGAAGACGTATGTTTCCAATCCGGCGGCTTTAAGTTGTCTTAAAGCATCGATGCGAGCGGCAATTGGTGATGCACCGGGTTCAATCTCACAACGTAAATTCTCATCGGTCGTCACGATTGTCATTCCGACTGAACATTTTTTGAATTGCGTCAGCAAATCGATATCCCGCACAACCAGAGCGGATTTAGTCTGAACTGTCAGCTTGGGTTGAACCGCAATCAATTGACTTAGAATCCGGCGAGTCAACTGATATTTAGCTTCGACTGGTTGATAAGGATCGCAAACCGAGGACAGATAAACCGTCCGGTCGTGGCATTTCGTCAAAGCTGGTGTTAACAATTCCAGGGCATTTGCTTTAATATCAACATAAGTACCCCATAATTCTGTGTGTCCGTCAAATTTCTGCATAAAACAAGCATAACAATAGACACAGGCATGCTGACAGCCGCGGTAAGGATTGATGACAAAATCAACTCCTGGCAGTTTGGATTTACTGAGAATCGAACGTACTTTGATTTGTTGAATTTCTGGCACATCTTAAGATTAGGAAGGAATAAATCAATAAGTCAAGTAAACTGTTTATTATTTTCGAATTTGCGCTATATCACAACCAGATTAAGCTAAGAAATTGTTCTTGGTTTCTGGTGTTTTTCCAAGTAATATAATATGAGAAAATTATATGTTCCGCGTTATAATTAATAAAATCAAATAACTAAAGGAGGTTAATCATGCAGAACACTCGACACAAATTGTTTCTTTGCCTGTTTATTGTACTTTTACTAACAGCTGTTACTTTGGCAGCTGCTAATCAAAACGTTATCTATAACGGCAAAGAAATTCGTTCGAATCGAATTGTTGTAGTCAATAATTCGATTTTTAAACAAGTGCCGGCTAAGTCTAATCAGATCGCCCGGCTGGAAAGTGCCCGTCAAACCTTCCAAGTTCGCACCCTTCGGCAAATCCCCAAACAGGGTATTGCCGAATGGGAAATTAAAGGCGATATGCAAAAGGCGCTTAACGCCTTGAATGCAATTGACGGGATTAGCGCTTTTCCAAATTTCGTGTTTAAACGGGAGGATATCCAACGTCAACCCATGATGGAGACCGCAGTACCTTCTAACGATCCTTATCTGAATCTCCAATGGGCATTGAATAACGATGGATCATTCGCGTCAGGGGCAGTAGCCGGTGCGGATATCAGTGCCTTTGATGCCTGGGGTATTACTACAGGTGGGACTTATACTGTCGGCGAGGTTACTTCAGACATCATTGTTGCCTTGTTTGACGATGGTATCGATATCAACCATGAAGATCTGCATAACAACATCTGGATTAATCCTGGAGAGGATCTGAATGATGATGGCATTATTGATGCTTCCGAAGTGAATAACGTTGATGATGATGACAATGGTTTTGTTGACGACTTCTACGGCTGGAGTGTGGTTTACAATGATAATTCCTATCTGAATTCGGGTAGTTATCACGGAACTCACATAGCTGGAATTATTGGTGCTGAGGGTAATAATGGTATCGGCATCGCTGGTGTTAATCATCATATAAAAATGCTCTCGGTCATGATCTGGGATGAATGGGGTGATACCGACGCAATCACGCTTATGTATGGTTATTATTACCTGTCAACTTTGCTTAAATCCGGTGTCAAGATCTTGGCTTTGAATCAGTCCTGGAGCGGTGGACGTGACTTGACTGATCGTGACGATCAACGCTTTATTAACGTCATGACCAAGTATGCCCGTGAGCACGATACCCTGGGCATGATCTGGGCCTGCTCAGCCGGTAATCACGAGGGTGATACAGATAAACTAGCGTACTATGATTATCCGCGCCTGATCCAGTCGCCGAATATTATTAATGTGGGTTCAACGGACTACGCCGATCTACGGTCGGATTTTTCGAATTACGGTCAAGCCACTGTCGACATTGGTGCTCCGGGTACCGATATTGGATCGTGCTTACCCTACGATGATTATGGTTATATGAGTGGAACATCTATGGCCGCACCACATGTAACCGGGGTTATTGCTTTAGCTAAAAGTGTTTTCCCAGCGGATGATAATTATGCCCTGATTGCACGCGTCATGGCAACGGCAGATCGTCTGACCGCTTTCGATGATCTGTGGAATAGCGAAGGCCGGCTCAATGCTTATGCCGCGGTTGATCCTACTGCAACATTGTCCAGCTTTCCCGTTAGCGCAAATCCAGCTCACATTCAGAAAAACTTTACCGATGACTATGGCGTTAATACCGTCGGTTTTGTAAATGCAACCGGCAACGCTGTCAACGTTACGGCTGCCACCATTAGTGGAGCACAGGCCAGTTATTTCAGCCTGCCTGCTATAACTTTTCCGATTTCCGTGGAAGTCGGTGGGGCTTTCGGCATACCGGTACAATTTGTATCCGATGTGGCCGTCGCTTCGCCTTACAATGCCACCCTGACGATTACCACCAGCGGGGGTAATGTAGAAATTCCTCTGGTTGGAATTGAACAGAGCTATGCCGAAATGAGTGTTGAGCCGGAATTTACCGATTTAGGCGTAGCTCATTATGGTGACACTCTGACATCGGCTTTTACAATCACCAATACCGGCGCAGTGGATCTTGAGTATTATCTTCATCAAATTTTGATCAATTTAGAATCCGAATCGATTATTGACGTTGCTAAGCTCAGCAACTTTAAACCGGGAAATGCCCCTACATCCAAACAAGCCATTAGCAAAAAGCAGACAATAAAGCAACAGTTTGAACTGATTGCACCCGATGTCGCCGCTTTAAAACGTCCCAAAATTTCCCTCGACTTCACTCAGCCAACCAAAGAAAATTCAGGGACACTCTTATGGTCGGATAATTTGAATGATTCCACCGCAACCATGGCTAACTGGACTTTGTTATCCTATGGTACTGATGAAGGCATTGATGAAAAATGGCATCTGGAAAATGTATCAGATACCGATACTAAGGACTTTGTATTTCTGGCTGGCGATTTTGACTATGGTTACAAAAACAACACGATTGCCGTAGCAGTTTCTCCGTTATTCGATTTTGGTCCAATAAATGGTAAAGCCCCTGCTTATCTGTCCTTCGATTATGCTGCCTTCTTAGAATCTGGCTGGGATTTCTTCTATGTCAATGTTATTGTCAATGGCGAACGCTGGGGCACTATTCTGGATACGGACTGGAATCTAACTGCTGACGGAAATACGTATCGTGCTTCCGCTGATTTGTCCGAATTAGTTGGATTGTATAATGTCGAATTCTGGTTTATATTGAATACGGATGATAGTTACGTCGAAGGTTTCGGTGCCCTTTTCGATAATGTCGAAATTAGTACGACCGATGTCCCCTGCTATGCCGACAATTATCATGGCTCGATCAGCCCGGCTGGACAAGTAACGATAAACTCCACCATCCGGACCGGGATGCTGGATCTCGGCGAATACATTTTAGCCAATGTCGTCGAATCCAATGCATTAGTGAATTGGTTCGGCTATAATCTAATCCATTTTAACAACGTTGTCGGTCATCTTTCGGTTGATCCAGTTTATACCGAATTGGACAGCTTCTATCGTAATCAGTCTATTAGATCAAGCTTCACTGCCTTAAACGATGGATTAGTTGATGTTGATTACTATGTTGGCTGGACTATCCAACATATGTGGGATGATGGACCTACGTTCTTATTTGCTAGTCCAGACAAGAGTTACAAATCAGCTCAGACTAAACTCAAGAGCGCCAAAAAATCGATCGTCAAGAAGGATAATGCCCGCATAAAATCTTCCGAGAGGATTAAAAATATTAGCGAACTCTACACCGGCGCGAAAGTCTCAAAAAGCGCCATTCAAACAACCGAAAAAACGGTAAAATCCAAAATCTTTAGACCAATGACAGCCAGCTCTGGAACTGTTCTATTATCGGAAAACTTTGATGCCAGTCTGGAAATGCCAACTGGCTGGACGGTTGAAGATTGGTCCTATGGTCTTGGCGACATCTGGCATATTGAAGATTTCGATTCAACCCATGCCCTCTTTTTCGGCGATCCGGAAGTCTGGCAATATTATGCAAACTCTGCAACCATAGCCTTCTCTCCCGAGATTGATTTAGGTGCTGCACCCGATAGCGAAAAAGTAATATTGGAATTTGACTATGCTTGTCATGTTGAAGAGGGTTATGATTATTTCGATCTCGGGATCGGAATTGTCATGGATGATGAAATCTACTGGTTCCTGGCGGCTTCCACCGATTATGAGGATTTTGCCAATGATGGTACCCTCAACTCCTTCGCATTTGACCTGAGTTGGCTGGGTGACATTAAAATAATCATAGGTTTTGCGGCCTGGACCGATGGATCTGTCAGCGACGGATTCATCTTTGTAGACAATGTATTGATCGAATCCAAATCTGACTTGAAAGATTGCTTCGTCTATCCACCTATTGGTACAATCGCAGTTGGCGCCAATCAGAAATTTGACCAGTTCATCAATGCTCACAGTTTTTATCCTGGTAAGTGTGTTATGAAAACTGAATTGTGGTACGAATTCGATAACAATATTTTATCGAATTGGGATTACGATCGCGCGCGGCAGTATACTACTTTCACGGTACTCAATCATAAGCCGGTGGTAGTTGATGACACCCTTAATGTCCTGGCGGGTGATACTTATAACATCGAAACCCTGGTCAATGCCGCTATGGAAAATGACTACGATGAGGATAATGACGAGCTTTTTATCTGGAACCTTTCCGAACCAATCTACGGGGAACTTAAACAAACCCGCTTGCCCAAAGAGGGAGACCCGTATGATCATCCATATTACTGGGATTATGTTGCACCACTGAATTTCGATGGCTACGATGTCCTCCAGTATGCAATTTCCGACGATATTGATATGACAGTTGGTAAAATTGTAATCCGGGTTGCCGCTGAGCCACGTTTTATTGTCGGTACCCAGCAGGAATATACTTTCCTCGAAGATTCGAGTCTGACCGTTAATACCCTGCGTTTAGTTCCGGGAGTTGGTGGAGTTGATCAGGATTTGTTTGCCTGGGGTAAAGTCAAAGGAAACCTGGCTAAAATAGAAATAGACCGCGCCAAACATCACCTGACTTTCCGCACAAAAACAGCAGACACCTGGGGCCAGGACAAAGCGATGCTTTATGTCGGGCATGAGAATAAACCCTTTGATTCTCTCATGGTAACAATCGTAGTAGTACCGGTCAATGATCTCCCAACCGCCAAATTCGCTGTCTCTAAGAGCAATAATACAGTTACTTTCACTGATCAATCGAACGATTCTCACGATCCGGAAGGTGCCATTATAGAATGGCTCTGGGATTTCGGTGATGGTCAGACCAGTACGGAACAGAATCCTTCTCACATCTATGCTGCCATTAATACTTACACCGTTTCACTGACAGTCACTGACAATGCTAATGAATCAGCAGTAACAATCCAGGAAGTGGCAATTACTACTATCGTCAGCATTGCCCAGGATACTAACTTACCGGAAAAATTCGAGCTAAGTCAGAACTACCCCAATCCTTTCAACCCAATTACCTCTATTCGTTATGCTTTGCCCGAACAGAGTATGGTAAAATTAACCATCTACGATATGCTCGGCAAGGAGGTAATCAACTTAGTCAATAAGGTTGAAAAGGCTGGCTTCAAATCAGTGGATTGGAACGGTCTTAATCAGCATGGTCAGTTAGTCAGTACCGGAATCTATTTTTATCGAATCCAGGCTGGTAATTTCTCGCAGATCAGGAAAATGATCTTCATCAAGTAACCAGCTGAATGAAAAGTAAAAAAAAGAAGCCCTTCCGTTCGGGAGGGCTTCTTTTCAAGGAGAAGACATTTGGATATCGCAATATGTCTCTTAATGATCAATCAATCAAGGTTAGCTGGAATCCATATTACTCAAATATTGTTATTATATTTTTTAAATCCTTATTCTAGGGCTGTGCTCCGGAACGCGCATTCTAAATAGCTATGCTGATTAAAATCCAAGACTAATATGATTATTAAACATACAAGTCCCTAAGGAGCACTAAAACAGGTTTTAGCGAATGACTTCGGTAGCCTGCCGTACCAGCTCCGGCGGCAAAGTCAGGCCGAATAACTGTGCTGTCTTCTGATTCAGAATGATATTTTTATGTACAGCTGGCTTGATGGATGGTTTGGGGAGTGTGTGTCCCTTGATAATTGCCACCGCCAGTGATCCGCTCTCGCGACCCCAATTAGCATACGAAACTCCGACTCCGGCCAGAAGTCCCCGGCGGACTTCGCTCGGCTCAGTAATGAAAATTGGGATTTTATGTTCATGGGATATTTTCACCAGCGCGTCCAGTGCCAGAGCGATGGTATTGTCAGCGGCAACGGCAAGAGCATCAACCTTTTTCATGACTAAAGCCTGCCCAGCCTGCAAGACATCATTGGATGATGCTACAGTCATCGTTTCTAGAGTAATATTGTTTTTCTTACAGACATCCTGCAAGCGTTTCGCAGCATAAGCGGAATTGGCTTCAGCCGGATTATAAGGCAAACCAATCCGGTTACAGTTCGGTAGAATTGATTTAATCATTCCGACAAAATATTCCATATCCAACGGATCGTAGACTCCTGCGATATTCGAACCAGTGAGTATCAATCCGAGTTGTTCTGGACTGAAAGCTACCGTAAAAACGACCGGAATATCGCGAAAAGTCTGCACCGCTGCGACCATGCAGGGTGTGCCATTGGTAACGACCATATCAACTTTAGCTGCCTGGAAGGACTGCAAAATCAGACTGATATTAGAAATTTCGCCCTGAGCATTACGATAGAGAATTCTAATATTGTCACCGTCAACAAGACCGGAATCCTGAAGAGTTGCTATCAAGGCTGTGCGGGCTTCATCCAGGAGTGGATTTTCCGTGATCTGGATAAAGCCGATTTTATAGAGATTCGATTTAGTCGAACGCCCGCATTCTGCAAAAAGTCCTACACAAATTGCGATTGCTAATAATAATCTCACTTTCATAGTATAACTCAACTTTTAATGTTGCTGTAAATTAAAATTACCAACTGCCTTCTAAAAGAATTTTTCAGACTCTTTTGGCGGCTCCGCTTTGGAACGTTTTTCCGCTGAGTGAAATAAGGAGTAGCAAATATCCATTTTCATTGCGGGAATGAAATATGCATTTGCTGAATTACCCATTTCCCATGAATCTTTTCCAGCACACCAGTCCAGCGAGCATTTTCCCACTTATAGGGTCTGCCGTTCCATTCGCCGAAATCGTCCAGCGAGCAATAATACCAGGCTACCGTTCCTGATTCAGAAAAATTGACACGCAAATCCTTGACGGCAGAATAAGTCGCTTTGAAGCGCAGATCCATCCAGAAAGATTTTGCGGTCTCCTCGACTTGAGCAAATCCTTCCACTAAAGATGCATCGGGATTTACGATCAGGAAGGTTGAATCTTGCCGGATCGTACTGTATAATAAATCGAGGTCTTTATTCAATGCCCATTTGATGTTATCATTGACGACCTTTTCGATAATCTGCCTCTCTTTTTGGAGCGCCTCTGCCCTGCTTGCATTTTGCTTATTAGAACAGGTAACAAATAATCCGGCAATCAGGAAAATTACCGGCAATAAAATATCCTTTTTCGACATGACTCGTCCTTTCGAAATAACATGTTTAGTTTTTCTCATCCGTTGACGGAATAAATTCAATGCCATGACCAACCATCCAGGAGCCATTAGTTTAGACTCTTTGATCTTCATAAAATCCGACCCAGCCTAAGTTGGATTTATTTTTTCTACAGACTCTGTTGTAAGTAAAATTCCAATTCATTTCGGCCAGGAATAGTGCTGTTGGACCACCCGCCAGACACCTTTTCTTTTTTCGAGTACACCGGTCCAGCGGACTCTTTCCCAATTTGTCGGCTGACCTTTCCAGGTGTTGTAATCGTCGAGAATGCAATAATACCAGGCTACATTTCCGCTTTTGGAAAAATTAATCCGCAGGTCGTGAATCTCATGACCGACTGCTTTGAAATTCGGACTAGCCCAGAATGCCGTATCGTTTTTGACATCATCAACACTGAATTTCACTCGCGGATATGGCGTAACACTAACAAAATTCGAATCGTCGGCAATTGTATTGAAAAACAGGTCAAAATCCTTTTTTACCGCCCAGCCAATGACATTATTAATCGCCTGTTCCACTGCCCTATATTCTAAATCTCGATTAAATGATTTATCCTTTTCACAAGAAAAAATTGAGCAGATAACCAGCAAACTGATTATAATGGTACAACTATGATTATCCTTCATACTATTCTCCTCTTAAAACCAACATTATTTGTCTTCTAATCCAAAATATTGCAGAAACAGCTGCTCCGATTTCTTGAATCCTTCTTCGGTTAAATGCAGCGTCATGGATTTGACCTTCGGTTCAATAATCCAGCCCTTTTGATGGAGGCGCATGATCGTACTCCAATCGAATCCCTTCCACGCCCGGGCACCGAGCCCTTCCTGATGACCGGATGTAACCAGATAAAGAAGGGCTAAAGTCATCTCATCCACTTTATCCAGATCATATTTCATTTACTCACCTCCCTGATTCAAATCAAACCTAATATCAGGAAAATAATAAAGCAAGACCCGAGAGTTATCCTTCTTTTTACAAATACACCCGGATTAAATCCTGCTCAAAATTTCCTTTCCAAATGCCATGCAATCAGCGCGCTTAAGATCATCATAATCTTCGAATTTCTCCATCATTTTCCTGGTTTGAGGATCCATTAATGATTTTGTAACTCTTCCGTTGAACACTCGCGACGGAACATCTTTGACCTCGCACAATTTTGCCAGATGGTTATCAATAAACATCGTGATTTGCGGTGAGTCAACCGGTTTACGCATATTGCCGCATAAGGCGAACAAACCGCGCACCTTTTCCTTCAGCCATTGCTTGTTTTGAATAATATACGCCTGTAATTCTTTGGATGTAACCATGCCGCGAATAGCTCCGCCGATGATAATCTGCTCAAATCCGTGCAGATCGGGTTCCTCCCGGACATCGAATACATCGGCAATTCCGCCCATCCCTTCTGAAATCCATAATGCCGCATCGCGGGTGCTGCCGCACCAGGAACTATAAAGCACCGCACATTTTTTATCCGACGGCAGCGGGTAATATTTTAACGCCCATAAATTACGGGTAAAAGCTATTCCTCCAATTCCCGCCAATCCCATTTTGAAAAAATAACGCCGATTCATTTTGCATTACCTCCCTATCTAGTTAATTTTTGACAATTACCTGTCTGGTTTATTTTACAGTGAATAATAGCTTATCTAAAGACACCCTGTAGATACCCGATTACTTCTCTGGGTTGATTTGTAATTTGATCTAATAATAGCTTCACTGCAAAATTAGGATACTTTCTTACAAGCCTCCAAAGTCTTGTGCTCTTTTTAAAAATTTTAAATGCAATCTCATCTCTTATTTTCTCAAGGTCATACGAAGTCAGATGATGCGTTCTTACATTAGCATGAAACAGATCATATTTTGAATAGTCATCATAATTGGTGATCAACTTATGCGTGGATAGGTCTTCACGAATTTCAGTTTTTGGAAAAGGTGTCAGAATGAGAAAAAGCGGAATATCAAGATCAATCCTATTGGCATAATCAAAATTTTCATAAATAATTTCACGCGTATCTCCAGGATTGCCAATGATAAATGATCCGATAACCGTTATGCCATAGCCTTGTAAATCGTTGATCACGTCTTGTATTTCGGAAAGGTGAATTCTTTTAGTATTCAAGAAATCAATATTATTAATAATACCCGTTGTGTGGAATTAAGCGAGCGCATGTTTAATATGGTTTAGGGGTTTATTATTGTTGGCATTAATTAGCTGTAGCAAAGTAAAAGCTGTAACCTTAGACAATATACGAGTTGCCAGTCCCACAAATGTTTTGGCATAATTTACACGAATCACAAATTGATCTACCAACTGAGAAAACATAGTTTCAATCCGTTTACGAACTTTCCGAAACACTGTCGGTTGTTTTCGATAATTTTTCTGATTGGAACGCATAGGTGTATTTAACTGGATACCTCTCGTCTCAAATAATTCCAGTTGATATTCAGAATCGAGATAGGCTTTATCTCCCAACATCAGACAATCAGCGTAATAAGGTTCAATGTCTCTAAGATATTGAATATCAGCATGGTTGGCTTTCGAGAGATCAAAACTGGTGATGACTCCATTAAGACTGCAAACTCCGTGGAATTTGTATCCAAAATAATAGGAGTTTTGAGCCGCGCAATAGCCATATTCCGGTGCTGTTTCAATGGTTTCCTTGCATATTTTAATTCGTTTTGCGCGAGCGAATTTACAGATTTCAACTGGCAGTGAATCGAGGATAAAGGTATCTTCGGCAGGTAATAGTTTTTGAACCAGAGATTTTCGAACAATATCTATGAATTTCCCAAGGTTTTTCCGGCGGCGGTTAAATTGGGATCGGTCGATTAGTGATGGAAAGTCCTTACGATATTCAGATTGCAGTTTAGCAAACAGTAAATTCTCACTATTGATGGAAAGACTTTCAGCAACAAGAGATATGGTGATAAGATCAACATCACTGAATTTTGGTTTCGCACCAATTTTTTTGATATTTCCACTAGAATCGATAAAATTAATGAGTGATTCATTGACAATTGGTTTGATGCGGTCGAAATTAGATTTAAGATTGTGCATTAGTTTATCCCCTTGTTTATTATTGAATTATGACACAATAATTTAAGGATTATTAAGCTAATGCACATCTTCTTTTTTAAACTTCTATTCCACACAACGGGTTACATCTATAACATATTTCTAAAATTAAAGAGCCGCAAGTAATTAAAATTCTATAGACTAATGACCATTTTAAGATTGATTGCTTGTAGTATTCAAGTTCTTTATTCATCTTTTAATATCTCCCAATTTTTTGCCTATGTTATTCTAATAGAATTCTTTGCAAAACCTCTGACTATACTCCTGATTCAAACCGACCATC
>CAZJIU010000053.1:0-15914 GCA_964546145.1 uncultured bacterium | reverse complement strand
ATTGAGAGAGGATAAATTTCGAAAAATGTCTGAATTAGCTGTGAAAAGTTGGGTAGAGCAGGTCATCAAGCGGGATGAAATCAATAAGTATCTAATTAATGGCATGGATTTTATTGATGAGCAAGTTATTAATGACATTTTAAAGAATAACCAAAAACCTGATAAACAACAGATACTGGATATTATTCAGAAATCTATGCAAATCGAACGCCTGGAACCAGCAGAAACAGCGGCTCTGTTGCAGGTCTCAGATCCCGATCTCTGGGAGGAAATGTATCATGCCGGGTTGGAGGTTAAACGTAAAGTTTATGATAACCGAATCGTGTTTTTTGCTCCGTTGTACTGCAGTAATCTGTGTGTCAATAACTGTGCTTATTGTGGTTTCCGATATGGCAACAAAGCAGAAAAACGACGGATTCTGAGTCTTGATGAAGTTAGGCAGGAAACCGAAGTGGTAGTTGACGAAGGTCATAAACGGATGATTGTCGTTTATGGTGAACATCCTCGATCCGATGCAGATTATATTGCCGGGACGATTGACGCAATTTACAATGTTAAACGAAAAGCTCGACGTGGTACGGGTGAAATCCGGCGGGTGAATGTCAACGCTGCGCCAATGGCTATCGAGGAGCTGAAAAAACTCTGGGATGTTGGTATTGGTACCTATCAGGTATTTCAGGAAACTTATCACAAACCAACTTATGCCAGGGTTCATCCGGCGAATACAATTAAGGGTAATTATCACTGGCGACTTTATGCCTTGCATCGAGCGATGGATGCCGGAATTGATGATGTGGCAATCGGTGTCTTGTTTGGTCTATATAATTGGCACTTTGAAGTTATGGGGCTGCTTTACCATACTATTGATCTGGAACGCCAATTTGGGATTGGTCCGCACACGATTTCCTTTCCGCGGATGATGCCTGCAGCCGGATCTAATCTGAGTACTAAGTCGCAATATTTGGTTGATGATGAAAACTTTAAAAAACTTGTAACGGTATTGCGTTTAGCGGTGCCTTATACCGGATTAATCATAACTGCCCGCGAACGAGCTGAATTAAGACGGGAAATAATTCAGGTCGGTTGTACGCAGACCGATGCTTCCACTAAAATTGGTATTGGTGGCTATACGGAGGCACTGAAAAAATTAAGTATGCTGGAGGAGCATAACCAGGAGATTGACAAGCAGCAGTTTATGCTGGGTGATACCCGCAGCCTGGATGAAGTCATCCGTGAGCTGGCGGAAATGGGGATGATCACCTCGTTCTGTACTGCCGGTTATCGGTGTGGGCGAACAGGTGATAAAATCATGCGGCTGCTTAAAAGTTGTACCGAAGGGAAATTTTGTAAACTCAATGCAGTTTTGACTTTTCGTGAATATTTGGATGATTATGCCTCACCGGAAACTAAAGAGATTGGTGAACAACTGATCGCAAAGGAATTGAATGAAATTCGTGACAATCCCTATTTTAATCAAGGAACACTGCTCCAGACTTTCGAGAAGATGTATCGGGATACTTTAGCAGGTGAGAGAGATGTTTATATCTAATTTGTTGATGAAATTTGACTTTTCTTTTTGAACCTATGAGCAGTAATGAATCACGACTTAATTAGACATCTTCGCAAAATATGTGATGATGATAAGCTACCATTAAAAACAAAGTTAGAAATGATTTCAGAAGTGCTGGAGTCTTTCTTAAATATTGGTATTTGTTTTTGTGAAATTAAAGGCAAACGATGGTCTTACGTTATTGGCAGTGGCGAGGCAATCTGTGGCAATAACCGAATGAAATTGACCGATAATTGGGGAATTGTTACCGAAAAAAATTTGGGCTTGAATGATGATTTTCAATCCTGTTTAAATATTGTCATAAAAATTATAACACGCTGACATACAGAGAATTAAATGATTGCATTTGGAAACAAGCATAATGTGTAGAATCTAGAGTACTTAAAGATTTACATTAAGTCAAATTTTACTTTTCTAACCATTAATTAGGAATTATTAATAGAATTTTGAATCAGGAAAAAATGCAAAAAACGCCCAAAGGATTCAGGTTACATATCGGCATATTTGGGCGACGAAATGTCGGGAAATCATCGTTGCTGAATGCCCTAACCCAGCAGAAGGTTGCGATTGTTTCTGAAATAGCCGGTACCACGACAGATCCAATTGAGAAACCAATGGAACTGCTGCCAATTGGTCCGGTGCTCTTTATAGATACAGCTGGAATAGACGATGAAGGATTACTGGGTAAGAAGCGCATTGAGCAGACCCGCATAGTATTTGATCGGACTGATCTCGCAATTCTTGTAATTACCGCAAATAATTGGAATCAATTTGAAGAGGAATTAATTGCCGAATTCCGGCGTCGCGATATTCCTGTTATTGTCGTGATGAATAAAATTGACCTTTTTGAACCAAACCGCAAGTTGGTTGAAAAATTAGCAGAATTAAACCTTCCTTTGGTAAAAACTGTTGCTACTGATAATCAGGGCATCTTGGATTTACAGGAAGCAATTGTCAAGCAGACTCCGGCGGATATTATCAACAATCCGGTAATTGTCGGAGATCTGATTCGCCCTGGAGATTTGCTGGTTTTAGTTGTACCAATTGATAAAGAAGCGCCCAAAGGGCGATTGATCTTGCCTCAAGTTCAGACCATCAGGGATATTCTTGATAATGGTGCCTGCAGCCTGGTTGTGAGAGAACGAGAATTGAAGAGTGCTTTACACAAATTGAAGACTAAACCTGCAATGATTATTACGGATTCTCAGGTATTTCAAAAAGTTGCGGCCGAAACACCTGATGATGTAAGGTTGACATCATTTTCGATTCTTTTTGCCAGGTTAAAAGGTAATTTGAAAGAATTTGTGCGTGGGGCGATAGTGGTAGATTCTTTGAAAACTGGCGACCAAGTTTTGATTGCCGAAGCCTGTACGCATCATCCAATCGAGGATGATATTGGAACGGTGAAAATTCCGCGGTGGTTGAATCAATATACCGGTAGCATGATTAATTTTAATTATTGCCGGGGACATGATTTTCCGGCTGACCTTGAAAATTACAAGTTGATTATTCACTGTGGATCTTGCATGTTCAACCGACGCGAGGTGCTGTCACGGATTATGCATGCCCAACGTGTCGATGTGCCAATAACCAACTACGGTTTGATTATTGCTTACTCTCTCGGTATTTTCGAACGCGCATTATCACCCTTTCCGGCGGCTTTAAGCTTATATCGCAAATTGCATGGAAAGGGTGTATCTAAAAGGTGATTGAAAAATTTGGCTTAACAATCATCCTTAATTTCTGCTGAAAGTAATTTCTTGATTTATTTTGCTAAGCGATGCAGTAATATTTTTATTCGGGCTCAGCTGGTTCGAGGTTAGCTTCCTTCGCCTGTTTGATAACCGCTTTCACCCCGAGTAAACATTCTTCTTTTGTCGGAAAACTGATTCTGGAAACACCGGTTATCTTTTGTTCATCAGAACTTAGTCGCCAGCGCCATTTATTGCTCCGGTCTTCATAAATTTGAAATGATGACATCTTAGCTACTCCTAACGTTTTTTGTAGTATTGGATGGCATTTAAATCTTTTAGGTCAACTTGCCCCTGATAATCTTTTAAAATATTGTAATCATACAGCTGGGCGACCCACAGATAATATCTAGCATCAGGTTTACCAAGTTTCTTATAAATCAGATAGGCGCGCATATAACCTACGGCAAGTCTTTTCTGATCTTCTATGCTTAGTTTTAAGTAGGTACCCTGAAGTCCCTGGATGAGTAAATCAAGACCGAGGAGCAAGATATCCGGATTCTTGATTTTATCAAGGTTGCCATTATAGATATTTGGCCATAAAAAAGAATCGGAATAATATTCATCGGCTAGATTCCAAAGATTGTCACCTTTAGCTACTTTGTGAAAGACATCCTTAGGAACGGGCTCGGCTTGTTTCACCAATTCTGGTGATTCGATTTTGGCTTCAAGAACCGGCTCGGCACTTACTGTATCAATCAACTCGGGTACAGTAATTTCCTCACTTTCTTCAGGAGGAGTAGTGATTTCAGCTGCAACACTTGACTCTTTTTCTCTTTCTTTCGACCTATTTTGCACTGAAAAAAGGATAATTAGAATAACAATTATTCCAATTGCGACCATAGATGTAATTAGCGCCCAATTAGTTTTTTTCGCTTTAGGAGGCATGGGGGGAAATGTTTCTCGCTCAACTTGAGGAATATCGTCAGGCTGTTCGGAGATGGCCTCAGGCTCTTCCTGGGATTCGGCAGGAACTGTTTCCTCCACCTTTTCAACCTCATATTCCTCTTGTGGTGGCTCATATCCTTCGATGTAAACGTCATATTCCTCAGGTAGAGTGTAAATCCGAACCTCGGAAGTGTCTGATAGCTGTTTGAATGCTTCAATATTTTCAAGACAGGCTGACTGGTTTTCAAAACTCACGCCGGAGGTTGCGAGTATTTTTCCTTCCTCCTCGCAAAGTCTCCAGCGCCAGCGACCTCGCTTATCAATGTATTGTTGAAATATCGCCATAACTCATCCCCTTGATTTTATGCTAATATCTGTTCTAATCGTTAAAATAAATTTTATTTCATTAATTCCAAATAAAATCAGCTAACTATGCCCAACAGATAACATTTTATTTATTTGTATTATTCCCAAAAGATGATTACTCGATAGAAGAGTAAAAATTATCTTTGTTTTTTCTATAAGAATTAGCCTTTGATAAGAATTTGATATTATTGGATAAAAGAATATATTTAAAGTTATTTTTTAGGAATTGAAGATGGATCATAATTGGCAACCGATAATTGAAGAGATTAAGAAAAGCAAACGTATTTTGTTGACTACCCATGTGAACCCTGACGGTGATGGTCTGGGATCAGAATTGGCGTTGTATTATTGTTTTAAAAAAATGGGGATTTATTCGAAAATCCTCAACGATTCCGCAACGCCAGAGGAATATAAATTTTTGGATCCAGATGGCATTATACTGTGCTATAATCCCGAAAAGCACGGTGAAATATTGAGGACAATTGACCTGGTTTTTACTCTGGATATTGGGGGCTTTTCCCGGCTGGGAAGACTGGGTGACGAGCTGAGTCATTTGAATCTTGCGACGATATGTATTGATCATCATCCGGAAAATCATTTATGCTGTACTCATAAGATTGTTGATGAAGAATCTCCGGCAACTTCCTGCCTGATTTATGAGCTGATCAAAATTATATGTCCGCAAAGTATTGATCAAAATATTGCTGAAGCTGTTTACGTTGGTTTATTGACCGATACTGGCTCATTTCGATTTGAGAACACCAATTCGACGGTAATGGAAATTGCTGCTGAACTCATCAAACTGGGTGTCAAACCAATGGATGTATTCCAGCAAGTTTATGAAAGGTACACTCCTCAACGGATGAAGCTATTGGGAATTGCTCTACAAAAGGTTCAATACGAATGCGATGGGAGACTGGCCTGGTTTACGGTTACAACTGCCGACAGATTAGCCACGGGAGTAACGCTAGACGAAATCAGTGGTTTTACCGATTTTGTTCGATCTATCAAGGGAGTTGAGGTTTCGGTAATGTTTCTCGAAACTGATGATGAGACGATTCGGGTCAATTTTCGCTCCAAAGGCAAAGTATTGGTCAATGAAATTGCCATTCAATTTGGTGGTGGAGGTCACTATTTTGCTGCTGGAGCTACAATCAAGGGCTCGCTGGAAGCTGCTCTTAATAGGATTTTACCTGTTGTCCGAAGGTCAGTAGAGAAGCTTAATTCAGGACTGAAAGCGTGAGTATTAAATCAGATCGCTGGATCGAAAAAATGTGCAAGCAATATCGGATGATCGAACCGTTTGTCAAGGAGCACATCAGTAAGGGAGTGATTTCATACGGATTATCCGGGTATGGCTATGATTTGCGGGTCGCTGATGAATTTAAAATTATTCGTGAAAAGACTCTCGCTAATCTTGATCCCAAAAATGTCAGTAATGAGAATTTTGAAAACAGAACAGGCGATTTCTGTCTAATTCCGAAGAACAGTTTTGCACTGTTCAGAAGCTTAGAATATTTACGGATTCCGCGCAATGTCATTGCAATTGTTACCGGAAAATCTACTTATGCCCGCTGTGGAATAATCGTTAACGTTACACCACTGGAGCCGGAGTGGGAGGGATTTGTAACTATTTCGCTAACAAATTCGGCATCAGTTCCGGTTAAAATCTACGCTCACGAGGGATTGTGTCAGGTGCTCTTCTTCGAAAGTGACGAAGTCTGTCGGATGTCCTATGCCGATAGAAAGGGTAAATATCAGGCTCAACAACAAATTACTTCGGCGAAGATAAAATGAGTTCAGTCACGATCACCGTTGCTCGGAATGCCGGTTTTTGTTTTGGTGTCAAGCGTGCTATAGACCTGGCGCGGAAGGCAGTTGCTGAGCATAATAAAGTTGCCATGTTGGGCGATATTGTGCATAATGAATCCGTTATTGCCGATTTGGAAAAGGCAGGAGTAATCGTATTTAGCGATATTGATCAGGTACCGTTGGGAATGCCGGTTTTATTTCGATCTCACGGCACACCGCTTCCTATTTGGCAAAAGGCGGGCGAGAAAGGTCTGGTTATTATTGATGCTACCTGTCCACTGGTTAAAGAAATTCATAAAGCCTCCAAAATGCTGGAAGAAGATGACCGCAAAGTTATTATTATTGGTGATAAAGGACACGACGAGGTGGAAGGAATTGCCAGTCAAATTCATAATCCGGTAATCTTATCGAATGCCGCTGAAGCATTGCAACTACGACCTTTAAGGAAAGCGGGAGTTGTTATTCAATCAACCCAGTTTATGGACAATGTGAATGAAATCGTCAATATTTTAGTTACCAAAGTTCAAGATTTACGAATCATCAACACAATCTGTCAGCCAACCCGCGGTCGCCAGAAACAACTAAAAGAGTTAGCCGTACAAAATGATGTGATGATTATCGTCGGCTCTTTTACCAGTGCAAATACAAAAAGATTGACTTCGATTGCTAAACAGATCAATCCGCGCAGTTATCAGGTCCAGGGACCCGAGGACGTTGACTTAAGATGGTTCAAAGATGCAACAACGGTCGGTGTTTCAGCGGGCGCTTCGACTCCGGCTGATACTGTCATGGCAGTGGTAAAAAAAATCAACCAATTTCGCCGATAAATAAGTAAATTATCGAGTAGAATGAATTGAGGTAACAAAGATGGATAAGGGTTCATTTGAAGTAAAAGTTGGGCTTGCCGAAATGCTAAAGGGTGGTGTCATAATGGACGTAACCACTCCGGAGCAGGCAAAGATTGCCGAGAAAGCCGGTGCGGTAGCCGTAATGGCTTTGGAAAGAATTCCAGCTGATATTCGGGCTCAAGGGGGAATTGCCCGAATGTCTAATCCTAAGGTAATCAAAGCGATTCAGGAGGCGGTTTCCATTCCCGTTATGGCAAAATGCCGGATTGGTCACTTTGCCGAAGCGCAAATCCTTGAGGCATTGAAGATTGATTTTATTGATGAAAGTGAAGTGTTAACTCCAGCAGATGAGGAAAATCATATCTGGAAACACGATTTTAAGGTTCCTTTTGTTTGTGGCTGCCGGGATTTGGGCGAGGCTTTGCGGCGCATCGGTGAAGGTGCGGCAATGATCCGTACCAAAGGTGAAGCAGGCAGTGGCAATATTGTCGAGGCTGTTCGGCACATGCGTCGCGTCCAATCCGAAATCCGCAGATTAACTACCTTGACAAACGATGAATTGATGGCTGCGGCAAAACAGCTAGGTGCACCCTTTGAGATCGTGCGGCAGGTTGCTCAAACCGGTAAACTTCCGGTACCGAATTTTGCTGCCGGCGGAGTTGCGACTCCGGCTGATGCTTCCTTGATGATGCAGCTTGGTGCTGAGTCTATTTTTGTCGGTTCGGGAATATTTAAGTCGGAAGACCCGGCTGCCAGAGCACGGGCGATTGTGTTAGCCACTACGTATTACAATAATCCGGAAAAGCTGGCAGAAGTATCTACGGGATTGGGGGAAGCAATGCCTGGCTTGGATGTTGCCAAAATGCCTGAAGAGGAAAGAATGGCGAAGCGTGGTTGGTAATTGACTGCAAAGGCAAGAATAAATTAAATATGAATCAGATCAAGATTGGTGTTTTAGGACTGCAAGGTGCCTTTGTTAAACATATCGGTATCCTGACTAAAATCGGGATTCCGGCGGAAGTTATTCGCTATCCGGAGCAGCTCGATTCCTGTGATGGTTTGATAATTCCCGGCGGTGAATCAACTACCATGTCGAAATTAATAGATGAAATGAATATCCGCGAAAAATTACTGGTTTTCAATCGGCCGATATTTGGTACCTGTGCCGGTGCCATCTTACTCTCAAATACTAACCATGATCCAAGGGTTCGTCCGCTAAAACTGATACCCTTAGAAACAATCCGAAATGCTTACGGCAGGCAGATTGAGTCGTTTACCAGCGACATCGAATTGACCTTTGATTCTGCCCCTTTTAAAGCAGTATTCATCAGAGCACCCCGGTTTTGTGAAATTAATAATGGGATAGAAATTCTGGGAAATTTAGCTAATGAGGCTGTTCTGGTGCGCTATCAGAACATTTTGGTAGCAACTTTTCATCCTGAACTGACCGATGATGCTCGGATTCATCGCTATTTTATTGAGCAAATGATCCTGAAACTAAATGGTTGAAGTTATCGAAAATTCTCCCGACTATAAGATATTACCCTTAATCAATTCGCCGCGCGATCTCCGAGGATTGAGTGAGGTTGATCTGATTACGCTCTGTTCAGAATTACGCAGGTATATTATCGAAACTGTAACTCGAACGGGAGGACACCTGGCACCGAGTTTAGGAGTTATTGAGCTAACGGTGGCGTTACACTATGTATTTAACACACCTGAGGATAAGCTAATCTGGGATGTTAGTCACCAGGCTTACGGACATAAAATTTTAACCGGTCGCCGGGAGCAGATTAAATCCATTCGGCAATTCGGTGGAATCAGCGGTTTTTGTAAAATTAAGGAAAGTGAATATGATGTTTTTGGAGCAGGGCATGCCAGTACATCTATTTCGGCGGCAGTTGGATTGGCTGCAGCTCGTGATCTCAAGGGTGCAAAAAATCGAATTATAGCCGTGATTGGTGACGGTTCATTAACTGGCGGATTAGCTTTCGAAGGACTCAATAACGTATACAACATTAGAGGACAGTTCCTGGTAATTTTAAACGATAACGAAATGTCAATTTCCCGCAATGTCGGTGCTATCAGTCAATACCTGACGCGGATTTTAACCAGTCCTCAATATTTAAATTTAAAGAATCAAATCTGGAACTCCTTGGCACTATTACCGAAAGGGACTAGTGTGCTGCGCAAGTTTGGGCGCAAAACCCTGGAGTCATTAAAAAATTTCCTTGCTCCGGGTATATTATTTGAAGAATTTGGATTTCGCTATTTTGGACCAATAGATGGGCATGATCTACCTGTCTTGATTAGTACTCTTACTAATATAAAAAATCTTAATTATCCGATATTGCTGCATATTAAAACGCAGAAGGGTCGTGGATTAGCCAGTGCTGAAAATGATCCCACAAAATATCATGGCATTGGACCGGTTAATCATGAACCTGAGCCTGAAGAAGAGTGTCCCTTAGTTTTTTTAAATGCTTTCGGCAAAATAGCCTGTGAGATTGGTGAAAAGATACCCAAGGCAATCTTTATCACCGCGGCAATGTGCGATGGAACCGGTTTGGTCGAATATCGGCGAAGATTTCCTGAGCGGTTATTTGATGTCGGCATTGCCGAGGAACATGCGGTAACCTTTGCCGGTGGTTTGGTGGTTGGCGGTTATCGCCCAGTAGTAGCAATTTATTCCACCTTTTTGCAACGAGCCTTTGATCAGGTAATTCACGATATAGCCCTCCAGAATTTACCGGTTATTTTTGTCATGGATCGGGCTGGCTTAGTAGGGGAAGATGGTCCAACCCACCATGGAGTTTTTGATTTAACTTATATGGCCACGATCCCCAATATGATTGTTACTGCCCCCAGAAACGGCAATGAATTGCGGGATTTGCTGTTTACTGCCTTTGCCCAAAATCAAAATCCCTTTGCAATCCGTTATCCAAAAGATACCTGTGTCGAATTCGATCAAAAGAGGGAGCCAACGATTTTGAAAATTGGACAATGGCTACCAATTGTTGAGGGTCGCGACATTGCCGTCATTTCTGTTGGGATAATGACGAATTTAGCCGAGAAAGCACTAAAATTAATTCGGAAAGAGGGAATTAATCCCTCATTAATCCATGCCCAATTTATCAAGCCATTTGATGAGGATTATCTAAAACAAATCGCCGAGCGCCATCGCTACATCATAACCATCGAAGAGAATGCTCTAAAAGGAGGTTTCGGCAGCACCTTAACTTCGGTTATTTCAAAGAACGGATGGAAAACACCGGTTATTAATCTGGGTTTACCGGATTATTTTATCGAACATGGAGCAAGAGAAATATTGTTAAAAAATCTTGGTCTCGATGCAGCAGGCATAGCAAAGGCGATCAGAGAAGTAGCCCATGCTTGCTAACTTAACGTGAGTTCGATATAAGGGAGCATCACTAATAACGTCTGTAAAAACTGTTGAAACAGTTAATGATATTTTAGATTTTTAAGGGTAACCCCCGAATGAATTCGGGGGTTATACCCAAAAAGTAACAATCGGAAACCGTTTCTCCCGGAGGGATGTTCTTGGCAAACGGTTTTAATTTATTACGTCGAACTCACGTTAATTTGTATATACACGAATATAACCGAGAATTGGTAGAGGGTAGTTCTATACCGGTTTTATTCTAATCGCATCCGGGATTGATCATTTCCCGGCAATTTTCGCCCAGGTATCCCGCAGGGTTACGGTCCGGTTAATGACCAGGTTTTCTGGCGTACCATCCGGGTCAATGCAGAAATAGCCCAGTCTTTCGAATTGAAAACGAAAACCCGGCTCAGCGCCCTTTAGGTTAGGTTCGATCCTGCAGTTCTTAAGAACTCTAAGAGAATCTGGATTGAGAAATTCCTTATAATTGCGTCCATCTTTATCCCCGGTTGGATTGGGAATAGAAAAGAGACGGTCGTAAAGGCGAATTTCGGCTGGAATTGCATGTTTAGCTGAAACCCAGTGAATTGTACCCTTGACCTTTCGCCCATCGGGAGAGTCGCCACCCCGGGTTGCAGGATCATAAATGCAATGAATTTCGGTGACTTTTCCGGTTTTATCTTTCACGACTTGGGTACAGGTAATGAAATAGGCATAGCGCAGCCGGACTTCGCGTCCGGGAGCCAGGCGGTAATAATTTTTCGGTGGTTCTTCCATAAAATCGGATTGTTCAATGAGCAGTTCTTTGGCGAATGGTACTTTGCGGGTACCACTGGATTCATCCTCGGGATTATTGATAGCATCAAGTTCTTCTGTTCGATTATTGGGATAATTATCAATAATGATCTTTAATGGTTCCAGCACGCCCATGAATCGTGGAGCGCATTTGTTCAAATCTTCTCTAACATGGAATTCTAAAAGGGTCAGGTCCACCGTACTATCACGCTTTGCCACACCAATTCGATTAGTAAAGTTTTGGATAGCTTCGGGAGTATAGCCGCGGCGTCGCATTCCGGAGATAGTCGGCATCCGTGGATCATCCCAGCTGGCCACGTATTTTTTCTTAACAAGCTCGAGCAAGAGCCGTTTGCTTAGAACAGTATAGGTCAGGTTTAGCCGGGCAAATTCAATTTGCTGGGGACGATAGACACCCAGCTCAATTAAAAACCAATCATAGAGGAGTCGATGGTCTTCGAATTCGAGGCTGCAAAGTGAATGGGTAATACCTTCGATGGAATCTTCTAATCCATGGGCCCAATCGTACATTGGATAAATACACCATTTGTTGCCGGTGCGGTGATGAGCTGCGTGCAGAATCCGGTACATTACCGGATCGCGCATATTTAGATTTGGTGAGGCCATGTCAATCTTCGCCCGTAAGGTTTTTGCCCCATTAGGAAATTCGCCGTTACGCATACGCTCGAAAAGATCAAGATTCTCGGCAACACTGCGATTGCGATAGGGACTTTCAATCCCGGGTTTGGTTAGAGTACCGCGTGTCTGGCGAATTTCTGCAGCGGATAAGTCGCAAACATAGGTTTTTCCTTTTTTAATCAGCTGCACCGCATACTCGTACATTTGCTCGAAATAATCCGAGCCGTACATAATCCGATTTCCGAAATCAACTCCTAACCACCGGACATCTTCGATGATTGCCCGAATATATTCGTCTTCTTCTTTGATGGGATTGGTATCGTCAAAGCGGAGATTGAACTTGCCGCCGTACTTTAATGCGGTTTTATAATTCAGCAGAACTGCTTTGGCATGTCCAATATGTAAATAGCCATTCGGTTCGGGAGGAAAGCGAGTATGGACACGCTTGTTGAACTTACCCGATAGATTGTCCTCTTCGATAATCTGCTGGATGAAATTTAAAGGACGTGCATTTGGTTCTTCGTTCCTGGTAGTCTCATTCGAAATCATTTTTCCTCTCGAGTTCAATACGGGGTGAATTTAATAAAAAAGTGGCTAAGGTGCATCAGAAACAAATTATCTTATCCATAAGATTAACGGACTAGACCTTATCAAGGATAGGTCAAAAGCTGATTGAGGAGTAAAAATGCTTGATTTCCTACTAAATAATAATGAACTTAAAACGCTAATTAAGGATAAAGTGGTAGCATTGAAATTGAGTTCATTACAGCACGGGAATGAGGGTTGGTTAAATTTTTTTAGGGAAAATAAATGAGAAGGATTGCAAGAATTAGATTTTTCTTGATATTTTGTTTGTTGATCGGTTACAGGGTTGATGCTCAGATTAATTTATGGGTAATGTCCTTCGATAATCTTTTCGCTGACTCAGAGATCGGGTGGTTGAGAGAGGGTTTTGCCGATTTTATTATTGATCATTACAGCAGGATTAATGAAGTAAGTGCTTTCAAAGCCGATAAATTAGAAAGCGTAATTGACAAAATTCGGAGTGATGCCCATTTTAAAGATGTCAGCAATTATGTACTTGCAGGAGCCTATCAACGACAGAGTGGCGAATATATCGTCGAATTACAGCTAACTGATCTGGCTGATTGGAAAACCATTTCGAGTAAGACGGTCCGGGAAAAATCCACTGACCTTGGGAAATTGGTTGAATCCGTCAATACTGCATTAGACGATATTTTACTGAGTAAAGCTCAACCAGCTACCCAGCAACCGCCCACGCCACAAATTGAAGTTCCGAAAGTTGACTTAGCCCGCGATACAAAATTGGACGATTTTCACGAAATGAAAACGGCAACCCGCAATATCGGTGCGGCATTGGATCAATTGCTGGGTACTATTCAGCCGGAACCGGCGAAAAAAAGCGAGGTGCCAGAGCCATTTTCTAAAGAGGCATCGAGTAATGATTCATTTACTCTTAAGGTCAAAGAATATATCCAGGAATCAAATAGTTTCGAAAATATTTTAAATCGGCTCCTTTACGATCCCTATTTAATTGAGATTGGTGAACCTTCAATTCAAAGACTGCCACTTGAAAAAGATAAAATTATCCTCTCATTTATGGTTGATTATCGACTACGGATACCGATTTTGCGAGATATGATTGAGAGTATGAAAATCAAAACCCATTCTGAAACCGATAGTTATCTGGAATATAGCTTCTCCGGCAATGAGTATATTTTTTCCTCCGATTTTATTAAGAGAGTTGCTTGTGGTGAATATCGCTTCTTCCCGGTAATTATGATGCTGGATGGAGAGGGGAAAGCTGTACACACGTTAATTGATTTTCCCTTTTACCGGCAAGATTTTTACAATGTTCGAAAATTTGAACCTATGCTAAATATATCCGCCGGACCTTGGACAATCAATATTCACTGTTCGAAAAATATCCAATCGGTCAAATACGAAATGAAAATACCTTTGGCGACAGTTGCGCAAATTGCCCAGGTTGCAATTAAAATGATGAATGAAGAAGAAATTATCAAGTTAGCCAAAGAGTAATCGAATCAATTACATGGATTTTAATTCCTTGATCCAGTATATTAAATAATCAATATGCGAAAGCCGCTGAAAATAAGGTATGAGGTTTTCCAATGAATAGAAATAAAGTTTTGATTGTTGATGATGAGTCCAATGTATGTGATTTTTTATCGGAGTATCTGGAATATAAAGGATTTATTCCGGAAATAGCTCTTTCTGGTGTAGAAGCTATTCAAAAAATTGGCAATGATGACTATGATATAGTTCTCTTAGATTTGATTATGCCGGAAATGAATGGTTTTGAGGTGCTTGAATGGATTGTGCAAAATAAAAAGAACCTTCCCGTTATAATCCTTAGTGGTGTTAAAGATAAAGATGTGGCCAATGATGCACTGAAATCAGGGGCTGTTGATTTTATTCCTAAACCGATTGACCTGGATCTATTAGAAAAAAGCCTGCTGGTGAATGCAACTAATCTCAAATAATAAAAGGGGTAACTGAATTGGATTTTATCAAATGGTTATTGCCGAACAGACCAATATCGGATGAGATGCTTGAGCTCCTTGAGGAAATAGGAAAGATTGTAACACGAACTTCAGGTATCAAAATCAAATATAATAGGCTGGATAGCTCTACTCAAGTCGTCGAACAGATTGCTAAAGAAACGAATACCCTATCATTAGTCTCAAATTGTGAAGCGATTTACCTTGAATCATTTTATGAATTTGTACCTCTCTTTAAATTTTGCTTGACTGATCAGAAAGGTCTGGTGATCGTTGAACGCAACTCTAAGGCGAAATCCCTGATGGATGTTAGCAGCGCCAATGTAGTTTTTCCACATAGCACCGATTGGTTTATTCTTAATCCAGTGGCCCTATTTTTTATTAAAAATGGCAAGATTATAAATTATCGAGCCGAAGAGAATTCTGCGGCGAATCTTGAGCCGGTCGAGCTCCATTATGTACTGAATAATAATGCAAGTGTTGCCATAACGACCAGTTTTAACTATAATTTGTTACCCACAAAAGAGCAAAAGCGATTGAAAATCATCGGTGAGTTTCCGCTTTTACCAGAATATGTACTGGTTGCCTCTCAGGAGTTTAAAGAACAGAATATTCGAAAAATGGAGCAGGAAATCCGGCATTGGAATACTGACCAATCCGGAAGGCTTAGCAAATTAGGCTTGCATCTATTGACAATAGAAGAAGGAAATCATTATCTGCTGCTAGAGGCGATCGAAGGTCTTGGCTATACTATAAAAAAGTATATCGAGGAATATGACGATTTGTTGGTGAGCTGTATCACTGTTAATCAGCAGAAAGATATTACTGAATTAGAAGAAAAATGCTCACGACTAAAGAATTTTAATGATAAACTAATCAAAATGTACCAGGAAGTCAGGGATAGCCGGGATCGTTTATCCCGCGATATTGAATCGGCGACCGATAACATTATCTTGTTTATTAAAAGTGGAACCATCATTGGTTGTTCACGATCATTTTGTAACTTGTTAAAGTACAGTCGCCAGGATATAATGGGGAAGGAAATAAGTCAGTTTATTGAAGCCAGTATAAAAACGCCTTTTAGTGTTTTAATCAATCAGATTGATGTTGGCTTGGTACGGTCTTTCTTTGTAAAATTAAAAATAGCCAATGGTACGGTCCAAGAAGTGAAAATGGAATTCAGTATTATTGAACAACTTGATTCCAAGATAATTATCGGAATGATATCCAAGAATCAAAAAATATAATTTGAGGTGGGAAGATGAAAAAGAAAGCAGTATTAATATCGCTCTTGGTGAT
>CAZJIU010000052.1:0-16238 GCA_964546145.1 uncultured bacterium | reverse complement strand
CAGGCCACCGGTTCTAGTCGAAGTTCCCGAAGATCAATTGATTGATACGATTAGTTACTCTTATTCAACCAATTTGACAGATTATAATTGGTCGAGTGATCTACCACCATTGCCACACATATTTGAAAAAGAACCAGTCATCCCTTATATTTAACATTCCGAAGATCCGCGACCGATAGGTGGCTATGCTGCTATTGCGAAAAGGGCTATCTATCCGCCGATAGCCATTGAGGCCGGCGTAGAAGGTACTGTCAATGTGGTAGCATTTATTGATAGTAACGGGGTTGTTCAAGAGTGTAAAATTTTTAGCCCTAATACCGGTCTCGATGAGGCTGCCATCGCTGCCGTTAAAAAGACCAAGTTTATTCCAGCCAAACAGCGCGACCGCAATGTTGGCGTTTATGTGGTTATCCCGATTATCTTCAGGCTTCAGGGGCGCCCTTAAGAATAAATTTGACTGGGTGTTTTAAGGGATAGTTTAAGGAATATAGGTCAGGGTAATTATGTGGGGGGAGTTGAATCCCTCCGGCATAAATAAAAATGCATAATCAAGACTAAATTTGCTCGCCCTCAATCCGAAACCGATTGCCCCGCGGTTGACATTGGCAGTCTGTTCGAAACCGCCGCGGAGTGACAGCGCATTCTGATAGCAAACTTCGGCGCCAATTTGGGCTTTGGTACTGCCTGAGATTAGATTGGTTCCCAGATTCAATCCGAGCGAACCATTAAATGAGCTGCCCACAAAAAGCTCAGGACGAACAATGCCAATGGTGAGAGTGGTTGGCAGGCGATTTTCACTTGGATCAGCACTGAGCGTACCGATATTTTGGAGCACCAGAGTTAAATCCAGCAGGCTGGGCGCACGCCAGCGGCCGGCCAGATCAACTGCAAGACCGTAAGATGTATAGGTGTAAAGATGCTCGTAAAGATACTTGATCGTTATCCCGGCATCTAACTTCTTAAGAATGTTTTGATGATAGCCGGCGGCACATGAGAGGTATTGGGGCTCGACCTGAGCAGCCGGTTCGTCACTCGGAGTATCGCGGATTTCCACTGCTGGTATTTGAATATAAGTCATCCCAAATCCAAAAGATGCAGTCTTCACTGGAAAAGATACTGCCAGAGCATTAGCTTTTACATCGGCAAACCAGAAATGGTGAGAAAAGGAGAGCATCGTTTGCTCGGAGCGGATACCTATGGGATTTTCAAAAAGAGATAGAGGCGAGTCACCTTTCTGGGCAAAGACCGAAGCGGTAGCTGCCGTCTGGGCAGAGTAAGGTAGTTTAAGAAAAGCCATGCCGGTTTGTTCCAATTCGGCCTGGATCAACTGAATCCCTAAAAATAGTAGTAATGTTCCGTAAACTGTTTTTTTCATTAGATAATGCCTAAAATTTAAATTCCCACGAGAACACATGGGTTGGTCCTTCGCCGACAACTCCAAAAAGAACGCTGTAGTCAATCTGGGTATTAATATTTTTGATGAATCCGTATGCCAGACCAGCACCGAATGTCGGATTTATATTATCCATGCCCAAGCGCAGATAGAGAAGTTCACTTACTAATAGCTCACCCCCGAAGTGTGCCCGGTAATCGTTTTTATCCGATATTTCCAGATCACCGGCGAAAGTGAATAGCTCGGCCTGCTTGTAAGCAAGGCCAATTTTAAGAATTTGGGGAAAATTGTCAGTGTAGGTTCCGCCTTTTTCCTCGAATAATTCTTGTGTATTCCAGGTATAACTGGCGCCAATATCTTTTAGCTGGATTCCCAGGGTGATGCGCTCGAAAGGCTTAAACATAATTCCCACATCGAATCCGAGTCCACTGCCCTTGATGTCCACCATGGAGCTGGTGAGGATTTTAAAATTTAATCCGACGGCAATCCTACGACCAAAAGCATTGGCAAAAGATAGATAAATTGCATTTTCGCCAGTTTCATAGATTTCATCGGGCTCGCCGTTGAAGTCGCGCCCCTGAATATCGGTTACTCCGGCGTGCATCCAACCGACAGCGACTCCGGCATTTGGTCGGATTGGGAAAGCCAGACCGGCGTAATGTAGTTGACGATCTAAGCTAAGAAAGTAGTAAGTCAAAGACAGATTACGACCGTCAAGATAAGGCAGGGCGGCGGGATTGTAATAGACGGCGAAACCATTTTGGCAATCAGCCACACCGCTGTTACCCATTGCCAGCGACCGTGCGCCTAAACCCATTCTGAGAAAAGAACCGGCATAGCCGCCATTGTCGCCGGTCTCAGCCAGGCAGACAAGGGTAGAGAAAATTAAAATTATAGACAGTTTATTAGACATGGCTGTTTATTTAACAACAATTAATTTGGTCCAGTGAGATCTCTTATTATCATTAGTTTTTTCAATCAGTTTACAGAAATAAGTACCATTGGCAACCAGTTTTCCCGCTTTATTTTTTCCATTCCAGATTTCGCTGTTATCGCCCAGATGAGTGATGCTGCGGGGTTCACTTTTGTATACTATGTCCATTGCGAAGTCATAAATCTCGAGCTGAATAACAGCCGGTTCATTGAGATAGTACTGAATCCGGACATGGCCATCGCCATTCAATACATTGTGTAGGGCTGGCACAAAAGGATTTGGGTAGGCATAAATCGCCGGTTGACCGGGGGAGGAAGTCGAAACAGATTGATGGTAAACTTCCCAATTTTCGCTATCGGAGGCAGTTTTAGCAATACCATCGGAAGTGCCCAGCCATAAAATGGATTGCCCCTCGCGAATATCCACAGCCGCGGCATAAACATCCTGAGATAAAATGTAGGCGTTATTGTCCTCGTCGTTGATAGGATTATAGAGCGCCCAGTTTTCGCCATCTCGAGATTTGAATAATCCTCTTTCGGTACAGGCATAGGTAATCGAATCCTGGAAAGTGAAATTATAGATGCGTTCGCCGACCAATGTCCGGTACCAGGTACGGCCACCGTCATTAGTTTGGCAGGCTGCCCGGATTTCACCAGCACCCTCGGCAGTCAATGCACCAGCCCAGATGGTTTCCCGACCATTCCAGTGCTGCCGGGCCAAAGCGATAACGAAATTGCCAGAGAGATTGGAATTCTGGGCGTTGTACTTCTGCCAGCGAATACAACCATCAGACTCGATGACACCCAGATTGACTCCGTTGGCTGTCCCAACCCAGAGAGTGTCACCACCATAAGCAGTAACACTGAATCCTTTATGATTATGGTTGCCATTCTGGGCTGGATCCAGAGGATTAATGACAAAGTCAATTTCATCGCTGCAGAGTAAAATGTCGAGATCGTCACTGGGCATGGGGATACTTTCCCAGGTAGCCCCAAAATCCTTGCTGCGACGGAGTCCACCCGCCCAGCTGGTTATATAGATAACAGTATCCCCATTAGCAATATCAAGAGCAATATCCCAGGTGGTATTGTTTATCGGGGTCTTGATTGCCAAAAATGTGATGGTATCGCCATTCCAGACTTGATACTTATAGTCGCCCTGGACTGTATCAATTGGCTGGGGTACAAAGGTCCAACTTGCCCCATAATCTTTGGAGAAGGCAAGCCCCCCGCCCGTCTGAAAAGTGCCTAGGTCGGTGGTAGAATCAAATACTCCGGCGACCCAAATCACCGAACCGAGGGTCTCGATTGCCGAAATCCCTCCTCTAGGCAGATTACTATTTCCGACGTAATGCCAGAAACTCTCACCAAAGTTGGTGGTCCAGCACAAACCGCCGCCGGTAGCAATCCAGATTAGAGAATCTCCTTGAGGTACAATCTGGGTAACGCCATTACTGGGTAATCCTTCATAAACATTATCAGTGCTGTCAAGAGTGGGCTTGGTTAAGCGGAATACCTGCCCATTAATAGAAGTGATCAACAGGATTATTAATAGATTGTGGCGGATTATCTTTATCATGGTAAAATCGTAAACTCGTTATCGCTGTAGTCAATCCGGTTGGAGTATTCGGAATCAGAGTCGTATATCTTAATTTTGCAGTGACTGGAAGATACATTTGATGGCACGGTCCAATCATAGTAGTACCCGCTTGCCTTGACGGTGTCAATGGTCTGCCAGCTGGGTGAAGTGTGATGGGCATCGCTGGCGTATTTGAGGATAACATTGCTGATATAGGCGCTTTCCCATTCGATGCGATAGGTCTCTCCGGCATAGAGAGTATCGGCCTGGTTAGGTGAGATGAGCGTGACGCCGGGATTTCTGACGGGGCAGATCAGGGAATCACTCACTGCTCCGTAAACATCTTTGGCGGTGAAATAAAAATAGAACAGACCCTGATACTTGCTGTTGCGATTGGAAGGCTGATGAACTGTGTAGATTCCATCACCGCTGATCTCGTCGCCTCTGGTGCCGGTATCACTTAAATAGAATGTTGGATCGGCGAAATATTCCCCATCGGGTCTTTTGACAACATATGATACGGCCCCCTCGTAACTGATCTCATCCGAGCCCTGTGGATCGGTTACCCGAATCTTAAAGATCAAGGTATCACCTTTTTCAAAGCTTTCAGGAATAACAATCGGAAATAGATCGGGTGGACTGTTAGGTTCTGCCACCTCTGATTGGGTCTCGATTTCGCTGGCATTCCCGTCCTTATCAAAGGCCTGCACCTTGACCGTGAAGTATCCCTCACTGTTTGCCATGGCAGTTGAATCAACCAGGTAGGAGTAGACGTTATCTTTCCAGATGATATCGGGCAAGCCGGAATCTACCAGGCAACTTGTCAGAAAAAGCTCCTCGGTTGTGACGGAAACCGAATCTTTGCGGTAAAGTTGGAAAGTTACCGAATCAATATTGTTCCAGCCCTGGGGATCTATCACCTCGGCGGCAATGAAGAGAGTTTTATGCAGCTGCGAGTAATTCAAAACTACGGAAGTAATCACTGGTTCGCTTAGTAAATCCTCTTCCTGGGTTGGACTAATGCAGGCAATACCAATAAATGCCACCGGGATAATTAGCAGAAGTTTCTTTTTCTTTTTAGATAATTGCCAGTGCAATCCATTCCTCTTGATTAAGCTCTTCCTGAACAAACAGACGGTAATTTAACACATTAGACTTAAACATAGCACTCTCATCTTGCAGAATACCGGAAAAAATACAGGTTGGGATTCCCTTTTGTTTATGGATATTGGCTAACAGGACTAAATTTGATTTTAACACAATATTACTCAAAATCAGGTCAAATTGATAAGTATTTAGTTGGGTAACATCACCAATTTTTAGACTAAAACGGTCTTTTATCCGGTTTAGTTCCAGATTTTCGTGAAAATTGGTTGCGATATCCGGATCAATGTCCCAGGCTGCGATAAATTCGGCACCCAATTGAATAGCGGCAATCGTCAATATTCCACTGCCACAACCAGCATCCAGAACAGACATACCCGGGTGCAGATATTGCTCAAGCAGCCGCAAAGTCATTTGGGTAGTTGGATGAGTGCCGGTACCAAAAGCCATGCCCGGTTTAATTGCAATTTGAACCTTTTCGCTTCCTGTATAAGATTCCCAATAGGGATGGATGACGATGTTTGGGGTAAGGTGGATAGTCGAAAAATATTTTTGCCAGTTGAGATGCCAATCCTGATTGGCAATATACTCTGATTCGTAAGAGCTTGCAGGGTACCCAGAAGATAGAGCCAGGTTTTGAACTGCCGTAGCAATAATGTCGGGATTTGCTGGCTCGAAAAAGGCTTCGAGCTCCTTTTCACCTTCGATTACTCCCAGGCAACCGATTTCGTGCAGCATAACAATCAGTGATTCCCAGTCGTAACTATTTTTAAGAAAGCGATATTTGAGCCATTTTCGGGGAGTGGTTTTCATTGTTTTATTTTTTTGATAAGTAGATATAGTCATAGAGCACCTGTCCGACAACCGCCAAACTGTGGGGAGAGCATTTATCCGGGGTATCCATGGTAGTATGCCAGAAATTCTGGTAGCGATTGGGATATTCGAAGTCGATCAAATCAATTGAGGGGATGCCAGCATATTTGATTAACATGATGTGATCATCGTAGATATGACTACCAAAGCGATGCTGGAATTCGGTAAACCCCCTGTTTTTAGCAATATTCCAGATGATTTGCACGAGTTCTGGATGGCTTTGATAGGAATGACGCTCGATTGGAATATTGAGTTCCTTATCCCCGATCATGTCAATAACTATGGCTTCAGAAGGTCGGCTGACAGGGAGGTGCCGGGCAAAGTACTCCGATCCCATACAATAGTAGTCAAATGAGCCTGAATATCCATAATCTTCACCATCGAAGAGAACTAAAAAGACCGCTCTTGGAGGACGCCGCAGGGCGATTAATTCTCCCAGATGCATCAGGACAGCAACTCCGCTGGCACCATCGTTGGCACCCAGAATAGGTTTTCCCCGATTAGCCGGTCGGGGATCGTGGTCAGCCCGGGGTCGAGTATCCCAATGAGCACCAATGACCAGCGGATTGTCGGCTGCAGGATTGAAGCCGGCAATGACATTGGTCAGGGTAAAGGTGACCTTGTCCACGGGGATGAATTGTTCAAAAGTCTGTAGGATTAGGGTGTCGGCAATGGTTGCGAAGAACTGTTGATAATATTGGAGAGCCTTGTTGTGTCCGGTGGAACCGGGATTGCGATAACCGATTTCACACTGCTCGGTCAGGTAGGCAAAAGCCTTTTTGCCCTTGAATTCAGCCTGGCGATGGCTGCATACTGCGAAGGTAAGGAGGAAAATGCTAAGAATAAATTTGATACGCATAATTAACCACTTATTGCAATGTTAATGTCAAAACCGCCGTTGCGGGTAATCCGTTTGCCGGTGCGAGCATTGAAGCTTTCACCGTAAGAATAGAAAATACCGCCGGTGACTTTCTGAGTGAAGGAATAGGTCACCCGCGGTTCAATTTTCCAGTTTCTATTTTCCTGTTGCACAGAAAATTTTGTGGATTCGGCTTTACAGGCTCTTGTGATTGACGAGCCGTAGTCGAAATTCATCGTGAAAGTGATGGTGTTTTCAAGGCGCTTGTCCTTTAAAAACGGCAGGGGAATAGTAAGTCCACCTCTTTTTTGATAATTCAGAGTGGCATTGATATTTTTTTCGCGGACGATCTCGGTACCACTCGTGAGATTGTTAATTGTCTTACCCTGACTCATGCGGGCGGTGGCATTCAAGTCGGCAGTAATCTGCATGGTCAGTCCAATCAGCGGCTGAAAGTAGACTTGATAGGAAGAATTTGTAACTTCGCCATTGCGATAATTTTTTGCTTCTTTTCCGGAAAAACCATGATCCAGTGATAATTTTTTAAATACTTTTGAAAGTAGCCAGATTTTCTCCACTTGTGACCAACTAATAGAATAGCTGGGGAAGGGAATACCGTCTTTACCTTTGTTTTTATAGGTAAGATAATCTCGGGTGAAAGTACGACTGTTAATTCCCTGAGCTTCGGTCCAGGAGGAATTCTGATTAAAGCTCAAGTTAGATCTGATGTCATTAGTTATCTTTATTCCGGATCTTAAGGAGAAATCGTTACTGATTGCTACGTTATCCAGGTTTGTTCCTGCTAAGACAGTATCTACTTTGATGCCGGGATCGTAGGTGAGGCCCATTCGATATGCTAAACTGGGATTGCCAATACGGAAGTTATTGCGGTTACTAATGCCCTGAGAACCGCTGATTTGAATCGGATCGATATGCCCCAAGGCGCTGAAAAGATTTTCGAGCAGCGGGATCTCTTTAGATTTAGCGGGCTCCTTCGAAGTTGTTTCGTCAGGGACTTGAGTTGCAGTTGATCCTTTGCCGGATCTTGGTGAGTGCTCAGAGGTAACCGCCGAGGTAGTCTGCTTCTCGGATTTGGGAGAATAAAAGATCTTGATAATCGAAGCAGGATTGAGACTGAAAGAGCCGGTGATCCGGTTTTGGTTGCTAAGTTGGTCAATATATGGTGTTTGGCTATGGGCTTGTTCACTCCAGTTGTAATTGGCGTTGTAATTCAGACTTGGGGTGAACCAGCTGAAAATTTTTGGGGTGAAGGAGGCGTTGTAACTTTCGGCGATGTTAATGGGAATCCCGAAATTGAAGTCTTGAATGATAGCTATTTTATTATAACGCAGATCGTTCAGGTTGTTCTGCATTGTGCGGGAGTAATTCATACTCAGGTTTTCCAGCATCTTGTAGCCGGCGAGGATGGTATTACTCATATTCAAGTCATATGAGGGGGTAATATTATTACTTGTCCGAGAGACTGTCCGGGATTTATTCTCACTGGCATTGGCAGTGAATTGAAGGTTATTCGGGGTATAATACCAGTGCAGCTCGCCTAGTTTGTCGCCAAGAAGGGGAACAGGCTGCAGCCATTTGAAGGGCTGGAAATAATTATTTGTGCCAAAAGGGACTCTATATGAGACATTCCCCTGGTAATTTTCACTGTTGATCAGTTTATTCATCACATTTGAACGTTCTGCCCACTGGGCATTGAAACCAAGACTGAGCTGGTCTATAGTATATTTTGTTAGCCAATAATCTGAGCCGCGCTTGCTGATAGAAGTATTGAATCCGTAGGATTTTGAGAGATCCATAATACTATCCGGTGGACTGTCACCAGTCAGGATATCGGTTCCGGGAACGTATTTGGGAATGCCCGTGTGGTTCGTGTAAGAACCTGAGACTGGTAAACGTAAACCCCAGCTTGCCGGGGTGAGTTTATCCAGAGAAAAGCTGCCGTTGGCCGAAAAGTTTTGGTTGGTATTGAGGCCTGATGGTTGCAGGCTGGGGCGCTGCTCGACAGTGTGAAAGTCAGCGTCCTGTTGTGACATGCTGATATTTAATCTGGCTACACCGGCGATGTCCAATGCCATATTTGTACGATAAGCAACACCCGGATCGCGACGGACTTCGGAAAGGCGCAGTTCATCAATCCAGACCTCGCCAAAGACAGTGTTATCGTAGCGTGGGAGGGGTGTTGTTTGATCATAGTCATCCAGGGCATATTTCTGATTGATCAGACCAATTTCCAGCTGCTGGACGCGCGAAATAGCGGGTTCGCCGTAGATGATAATTTCCATGCCGGTATAGCTACCATTCTCGACTTCGCGCCAGCGCCGCTGAATAATTTCACCCTTTTCATTCCGGATAATCCGGAACTGCTTGGGATTTATCTCGTGATCTGGGAATTCTATTTCGCTGTTATATCCTTTCAAGCTGGTCACGAAATCCAGATCGATTTCCATGTAATTCTTTTTGTCCCAGCCGGGATACACAGATTGGCGGTACTCGTAGTACTGGGGATTTTGCCCACCGCGCCCAAAGCGGATAAAGAATTGCAGCGGAGTTTTTTCCTTGTTCTGGTAATATTTGGTACGGCTGTGGATATCATGGCCATTGATAAACAGTTTCATTTTTCGATAGGTAATGAAGCTTGCTTCTTCTAACAGTACTTTTTTCGCCGCGGCGATTTCGCCTGGTTTAATCCCTTCGCTGCCATTGAACCATAATACCAGTGATTGCTCCTTCATCCGGATCTCATTGATCCGGTCATATTCACCTTCGACACCTTTGGGAGCCTTGTAAGTATCGGGATTATCTTCGGAATTAATGACGGAAATCTCAAAAGCATTTTCGCGCTTTTCGTAAATTCTACCCTCAGTTGTTGCGATTCCCTGAACTTCCCATTCGTTGCCGACCATTTCGATTTTGGCAATCATCACGGTATCCTCATCGGCTGTGCCGTCGAACCAGAGGCGGCAGGATTCAATCGTCTGCCAGGTAATGTTGCCCTCGGGATTGATCTTTTTAAAGTCGGTTAGCGGGATACGATACAATTTCCACCCAGTGGGGCGACCGTTTTCAAACTGGGTGCGACCGGCAACAAAGTCATTGTCGACTTCATCATCGAGTGAAAAATCGGCGGTGTAATAATCGTTGACCAGGTCTACAGTGTAGTCGCGATCCAGGTCTTCGCTATTAGGTATGTTGCCTCTGGCGTCGCGCTCATAGTTGTTTTCGGTGCCGTTGATATAGCGGTAATTGGTTGAGCCCTCGCTCCATTTCCAGTTGTCGGAATGGGGATCCTCTTTGTTGCGTTTGTAAACGGTCTCCAGTCGGTCATCGCCATAGTGCAGGGTACCGCGGGAAGTAATGATATATTCATCGGTGTCGAACTGTCCGTCAATCCCGGTATCTTCACCCTTATCCACCAGATCGTTTCTGAAGCCGCCAACCGGTTGGTCCTCAGTATCAAGCTTCCGGTTAGGAATTACATCTTCGCTGATCTGACCGAGATCTACGTGGAGTCTGCCCTTTTTACCCCGGACCCAAATTTCTAAGTATTTAGATTTCGATTGGTCGTAATAACTGGACGGAAAACTGTAGGTAATCCCACCCCACGCCTCTTGCGGTGTGCAAGCATTGTCAGCTACTTCAATTGACCATTGGGGATCGAGAACCATGACCATGATCTCGGTTATATTATTCTGAGCCTGAGTGCTGACCTCTTTATTGGGCCAGATGTTTTTTGTAGCTACACCACCATAGGGATTGTACCAGAACATGAATCCGCGCTGATTTTCCCTTCTGCCGGGTGGCGCCGCAGAGTGCGACCAGTAACGCTGCATGATTGGGGGAGAAGTAATTCTTTTGGAGCTCTCGAAATCATCAATGAAACCAACACCGTCAGGATCACCCGTAGCTTCGTTGCTAAGGGTATTGGGATTGGGATTGACTCGTGCAATCTCACCCTCGAAAGACAGGGATGACATTTGGTCGGCTTTAATCAATGGCAGCCAGTTAATGGCTCTGGTCAGGAAAGGTAGGTTTTGGCTGAATTTGCCATTCATGTCCCAAACGAAATTGCGCATTGGTTCATAGCCAATGTCAACTTTTTCATCAATAACCGATTGACCGAAATAGAGAGCGGTAGCACCAATGAAGGAATTATCGCCGAAATCGTACTGAGCGCGGACACCTAAAATCGTTTTCTTATCCAGCTGAAAGAATTGGTTGCGTTCGTATTTGATATCCAGCTTTTGGTCGGGATTCGTGGCATCGACACGCAGGAGGGTAAGCGTTCCGGAGAAATAATCGATCGTATAATCCACACCCCGGGTCAATGTTTCGCCACCCAGCTGGACCGACTCACTCCCCTCGATAATCATTGCCCCTAAATTGATAATCGAGCTGCGATTCTCATATTTATAGACGATTTCGAATTTAGAGTCCTCGTTGATTGCCGAATAATCGGTGCGGTTTTTATTATACATAGCCGTGCAGCTATAAATGGTGTCGAGGTTGGGGTTGTAGGTGCCGCTCAAATCGTTTTGCTCAACCTGGAAGGGGCGCAGGTAGGGTATCCAAAGTTCGCCCGCCTGTAAATTCAGGATGGCGGGATTAATATCGACAATTTCATCAGGATTGGGGGAGTTGTTTTTATCGCGCATGTCCAATCCAAATTTCTGGAGGAAGCTGATGCCATCCAGTGGATCACGCTCCACCTTACCCTCTTTTGCATGGATATAGACTATTTGCAGATCAAAGCCCTGCTCGTCAATGCCAGTCGCACCCAGGTAATAGACGTTCTTAAATTCGAGATCCCAGCAGGGGTGAGCTGGCAGCATTTGCTGGGGTTTAATCAACTTGAGTGTGATATCGCTGGTGTCGGTCAGGGCGCGATTCCAGCTGCCATAAGCTTTAAGCGTTTGCTTTTGGGAGTTGACTACCCGGTAGGTCACGGCGAGGATTTCATTATCCTGAAGCATAGTTGACATGCGAATAAAACCCAGGTCCAGATTATAAGTGTAATCTCTGTCGGGTTCCATACGCATGAAAAAGCGTTGCTCAATGTAATTGGTATCCGCATCCTGTTGATTGGGATCGATATAAGCATAACCATAGACACAACCGGCTTGCTCGGTGGTAGTAGACTTATATACTTCCAGGTTCGATATAACAGAATTAGGATCGTACACAAAGACCCCACCGTTTTCGTGAAATCCCTGATAGAATTTGTCGCGGAAATCTCTATCCAGGAAGAAATACAGATTTTTGCGATAGTCGGAATCTTTAATTGTCGCCTCGGTTTTCTGAGCTCCGCCATCAACGCTCAACTTCTCTTTTTTGCCCTTCTCTACACTGGCAATGGTAGTAATATCCAGAGCCCCCAGTTTTAAAAGAGCTTTTAAGCCGAACAGACCATTATTTTTACCCGAGAAGGTTACAAATTGGGTTGAAGGTAGAGCAAGTGCCACATTGCCAGCCTCGATCTTTTGGACAATATCATCTTCCTGGCCGGTATAAATAATCCGGAGATTGTTTTCGAAATCGAAATCGCGTTCGCTGTCCTGGTCAACTAAAATACTGATCCGATCACCGATTTTGCCCTCAATGTTCAGCTGCTGCTTCTGATCAACGATGAAGGTGGTCGAGCGCGTGTCCCGGTATCCGGTGCGCACCTGGGACTGGTTCTGGCTCTGCAGACGGCCATTGATATTGACATTTCCGGCGACCCGCAGTGAAACCCGCTGCCCGGCAATATCGGCTCCAATCAGTTCCAACTTTTCCGATCGCACTGCCGTTTTCTCTGCGATATAACCCTTACGGCAAAGGTCACTCAATTGAAAGCGCAGATTATTTTGGATTTTTAGGGCATAATAGTCTGATAAACTGACTCCCTGAGGATAGAGTAAATCGGTACCATCCATCTGATTAGTGAATATGAGATTGTTGCCGGTAGCGTCAATTTCATGGGTGGCTTTGAGACCGGCAAAATTGATTTTGAGAATATTGGTATTTAGTGTTACATAATCTGGTGAAAGCAAAGATAATCCGCGCGGTCGCTCAATCCCAATTGGACTGGAGCGCGCGGAAAGCCAATCGATTCTCATCGGAAAAGCGACGCCCTCAGCTACAGGAGCTTCCTCCTGAGCTCTGAGAACGCAGAATCCGAGCATTAAGATTAGCCGGACAATATATTTCCACCAACGATAATGTGTTACCACCCAAATTTTCTTTCAATATGGTTTGATACTAACTGCTTTGCAAGTAGCAAATTTGGGGGGTGACACCTCAGCGATTTGGGGTTAGGACGGTAAGCTTTTGTTGAACTGCTTGATACAGACGCCGGAAAGCCTGTCCGCGATGGCTCAGGGCGTTTTTTTCGGCGGGAGTCAGCTCGGCGAGAGTTTTACCCTTTTGGGACAGGAAGAAGATCGGGTCATAGCCAAAACCGCCTGTTCCGCGGCGGCGGGTCAGGATTGTGCCCTCGAGCTGACCCTCTTCGGCAATCATTAATTGGGGATGGAAAAAGACTGCCACGGTTCGAAAGCGAGCTGTTCTTTGAGATGCCGGAAATTGGGAAATTTCCCGGATTAATTTATCAATATTATCATCGTATGTAGCACCTTCACCAGCATAGCGCGAGGCGAATAAACCGGGTTTGCCGCCCAGGGCATCAACTTCGAGACCGGTGTCATCGGCAATAGTAGGTAATCCTGAAAATTCTGACAACATTGATGCTTTTTTTAATGCGTTTTCGAACAGGGTGTTCCCATCTTCAATAATGCGGGGAGCTCCAGCCAATTCAGCTACCGTCGTAAATTGTAATTTCGGCAATTTGAAGATATTGCGGATTTCCTGCACTTTATCCTGATTATGGGAGGCGATTAGTATTTTCACGGTTCCGGGACAAAAAGTTAACTTCTCTCTTAAATAAAATGCCCAGAATGTTATTGAAAAATCCCGTCAATGTCAAGCGAATTGACGGGACTTGCTGACGGGAATTACAGATGGGAGTGGTTTATCGGGAGATCAGGATTTGCGGTGGTGAATTGATACCGCCCCGGATGATTCTATATCTTGTGTTGTTACATTACCATAATACACTATGGAAGATGCACCGGCCGCCTGACCGGTTAGACTGCCACCGTCCATGGTCAGGATTACCCGGCTGGCACCCTTGACATCCAGATTGGCATTTACGACCCGGGCATTTTTAAAATTGATATGTGAGGCACCTTCGCACGCTACTTTCAAATCGGTTATGGAGGAATTGTCAGCTTTGATTTTGGCGGCGCCGGTAATATGGATATCGAGGGTTGGGCAATCAAAGTCGGTTAAGAAAATTGAAGTTCCTTCGACAGCTTTAATACCGGTAAGATCCGGCATTACTATCTCAGCCCGGATTGCATTTTTATGGTTAAGCCCCTTAGTATCGTACTCCAGAGCTAGTTCAGAGGAATGCTGATCCACCGTTACTCTCTCGGCGAGCTCGGGGGGATATTCGAGCCGGATGGCATATTTGCTGCCCTGAATGACATTGATCTTCCAGACTCCGCGAATCCGCAGGGTATTATAATTGCTAAAATTGAGTTCTTGCTGGTTCAGATCGCTACTCCAATAGTGGTCGGATTCCGGAGCAGTTCGATTCAGCACAATCCTGGAGGCGATGATTATCCCGGTTATTGAAACGAGAAGAACGATTAGAATTGTCAATAAAATTTTGCTGCTTGTTTTCATAGTATCATCCTGTCTTAGCGTAATTATTATAAAGTTCCTTGACCTCATTTAAATCAATCTTCAGCAGGCTCATCATTTTAAAAACCTGAGGCAGCCAGGCATTGATGAAATCCTCACGCTTCAGCGCCCGGGTGAGCTCCTTGGCTCCGGCTGCCACAAAGTAGCCGATTCCCCGCTGATTATAGATAATCTTTTTATCCTGTAAGTAGGTGAAAGTGCGCATCACCGTGTTGGGATTAACTTCAAGAGAAATTGCGAGATCGCGTACCGAAGGTAACCGGGTTTCTTCATGCCATTCCCCGGAGAGAATGTTTTCGCAGATCAAGTCGGCGATTTGCAGATAAATTGGTTGATCCTTTTGAAATTCCATCTTAGACCTCGGTTTCACTCAAGCGCAGATAGGTTAGCACCCAGCACAAAGGAGCCAGTACAATCCAAAAGAGATATTTAAAAATGGAAGTTAGCGTATAACCAAAATTACCCGGGAAGTTGTAGTCCGAGAAACCCAAATTGTCCACAAAACTCATCCCCTGAAAATAATCATTATATACAATCCGGAAAACGATAGCAGCAAAAATGCCGAGCAAGATTACCAGGGCAAAGAGCGACACGCCGGTTTTCATAAACTGGTGTTTTTTGAAATAAACGCTGCCAAACAGGAAAATCGAATGAATTACCAGATAGACAGCAATGGTCAGCAGAACATCCTTGGTCAGCGGATTAAATGCCGGAAAACTGCCCCAATCATAGATAGCGGCAATGCCACTCGAAATAAGCGAAAACAAATAATAAACAATAACGCTAATCAGCGCGAAACCGATACCGGAACTAAGCAGGCGCACCAGCATTTTCTCGAAGAGCGAGGCTGGCAGCAGGAAAAAGTAAGCGTTCCGGATGGGTTTATGAATTTCCGAGAACACTCCCGCGCTGAACAAGAATCCGGCGATGAATAGCATGGCGGGATAAAAGCCTTGATGAAAATCGCTGTCAACCCGATGCGGCGGAAACAGCAGCGGCGGAATTGTGCTGACGAAATAAATCGCGGCGATAATCCCGGTGCCGATTAAAATCGTGCGGGAGTATTGCTGAATGTCGGCACGGATCAGCATTGCAAACCGTTTGGGATCAAAAATAGACTTGATCTTCATTTAAGCCTCCTGTTCAAAAATAGTCCGGATCCGTTCCTGATTACCGATAACGGCGTTGAAGAGCAGTTCGATATCCAGATTGCTTTCAGCCGAGCCGTCATTTTCGGTGATGAACAGATATCCGCCCAGGGTCTTCTCGGCATATAGGACCGAAGCCTGATCAGGCTCTTCTTTCTGCAACTTTACTATCAGCTTCCGCGCGATGGATTCAATTGTTTGCTGAAAGATGATCTTGCCGTCGTCCAGGATGACAATCGGGTCAATCAGGTTGCCAATATCCCGTACCTGATGAGTGGAGATGATGATGATCCGGTCCTCACTCAGCGCCGCCGCCAGCAGTTTCCGAAATTGGCTCTTGCTGGGAATATCGAGCCCGTTGGTTGGTTCGTCAAGAATCAGCAAACGACAGTTGGTTGCCAGACCAAAGGCGACCAGAAATTTCTTCTTTTGCCCGTAGGATAATGAGGTCAACCGCTCGTTATCCGGGATCTCGAAGGTTTGGAGATAATCCTGGAAAGACTGCCTATCGAAGTGCGGGTAAAATGGGGCGTAGGAACCAATATACTCCTTAATTTTGAGCGGCGGAGTAAAAAACTCCTCGGG
>CAZJIU010000051.1:10842-16407 GCA_964546145.1 uncultured bacterium | reverse complement strand
GTGCAGTTATACCAGATTCTTTATGCCGCATTTGGTGAAAAGAACGATAAGGTCTTTAAAACTCAATATACCTTGAGTAATGGTAAAATCGTTGACGCGATCCTTTTCGCTCCGGATCCTACCGGTAACATACCGATCGATTCAAAATTCCCTTTGGAAAATTACAAACGCATGATTGATAAAACGCTGCCTGAGCAGGAGCGAGAGGCAGCTGAGAAGCAATTCAAATTAGATGTTAAAAGACAAATCGATGAGATTTTCGAGAAGTATATCATTCCCGGTGAAACCGCCAATCAGGCGGTGATGTTTCTACCAGCCGAGGCGGTCTTTGCCGAAATCAATGCCTATCACGGTGATTTAATCAGTTATGCGCAAAGGAAAAGGATCTGGATTACCAGTCCGACGACCTTCATGGCGGTATTAAATACACTCCAAATCGTTTTGAACGATATTGAAAGACGAAAATTCGCCGATATAATCCAGCAGGAAATTATTAAACTGTCGGAAGATTTCCGGCGTTATCAGGTTCGCTGGGATAAATTATCAACCCACATTGATACGGTTCACAAAGATGTCAATGACATTCATGTATCAACCAGGAAAATTTCATCTTCGTTCGAAAGAATTGCCAAAGTTGATCTGGAAGAGGATAAGTTGATTGAGGATGACAACTTGCCGCTGCTCGAAGAGCCGGATAAAAATTAATCCTAAATGGATCTTATATCTATAATTTTTATCGGAATTGGTTTGTCAATGGACGCGTTTGCCGTTTCGGTGACTTGCGGTTTAACTTTGCCGCCGCCGGAAAAGTGGAATGCCTTCAAAATCGCTTTTTCCTTTGGATTGTTTCAGGCTTTAATGCCGGTAATCGGGTGGTTCACCGGCAAATCACTCAGCATTTACATTCAGCAATTCGATCATTATATCGCCTTTATCATTTTATTTTTAATTGGGACCAGAATGATTTATAAAGCCCGTAAGGAAGGAGATTGTGATCCTGTTGATCCTACGAATTTTACAGTCCTTTTAATGTTATCAATCGCGACCAGTATAGATGCCCTGGCGGTAGGTGTGACTTTCGCTTTTTTGGATATGACCATCATTACGCCAATTCTGATAATTGGTTTAATCACTTTCATTATTTCGACTCTTGGTGTAATACTTGGTAATAAACTGGGCTGCCGTTTAGGGAAAACTGCCGAAATTGTCGGTGGAGTGGTTTTAATTATCATCGGCATCGAAATTTTAATCAAAGATCTCCTGGCATAAAAGCATGAAAAATTGCATTATCTTCTCGTATGACAATAATTAGTCTAAAGTTTCCATTTATTAATTCAATTAAATTAAATATATTTCACATTCGTTTTTTAAATATTCTATTTATCAAATTGGGAAGAAAAATTAGTCATGAGAGCGGACTGCTTCATCAACGGCCATTTATATTTGCCGGAAGAATACCACCCCTTTCTGGATTTGCGGGAAACCGAAGAGGCAATCCATTTTATTAAGAATAATTTTCAGGAGAAATTAGCGGCTGAGTTAAATCTCCATCGCGTGTCCGCCCCGATCTTCGTACCCCAAAAAACCGGCATTAATGATTATTTATCGGGTACTGAGAAACCGGTTCAATTTCGAATTAATTGTATTAATGAAATTGCTGAAGTTCCGCAATCGCTTGCCAAGTGGAAGAGGCAGGCTTTGAAGGATTATGGTTTTATCAGTGGCGAAGGATTGTACACTGATATGAACGCGATTCGTCCTGATGAAGAAACTTTAGATAATTTGCATTCAGTCTATGTAGATCAATGGGATTGGGAACGGATAATCGCTCAAAATGAGCGCAATCTCGATGTCTTGAAATACATCGTGCGTAAAATATATCATGTCATTAAAAATATGGAGCGGTTAGTTTGCCGAAAATTTCCCCTGTTGCCAAAAGAGTATTTACCTAATACCATTACTTTTATCCACAGCGAAGAGCTGGAGGAACTCTATCCGAATCTGACACCCCGTGCACGTGAAAATGAAATCTGTAAAGAAAAAGGTTCGGTTTTTATCATTGGCATCGGTGCTAATTTAAAAGACGGGAAACCACATGATGCCCGCGCAACCGACTATGATGATTGGATTACCGAAACAGGGGGAAACCGGCATGGTTTAAACGGCGATATTTTAGTCTGGTATCCTTTATTAAACTGCGCAGTTGAGCTATCTTCAATGGGAATTAGGGTCGATAAGAATGCTTTATTAAGACAAATTTCCTTAAGAAATGAGGACTATAAGGTCAATATGCCTTTCCACCAACGAATCATTAATGAGGAGTTACCTTTGTCAATTGGCGGCGGTATTGGTCAATCAAGGTTATGCATGTTATTTTTGCGAAAATGTCACGTTGGTGAAGTGCAAGCAAGCATCTGGTCTGAAGATATGATTGTAAAATGTAAGGAAAAAAATATTTTCCTTCTTTAAGATTTAACATAATATCTGAATGAAGAAGATGAAACTACAATGCTAAAAAATCAAATTCTTAAAATTTTAATGTTAGAGAATATTCATCCTCGAGCCCACAGAATATTTCGAGACGATAATATTGTCGTTAAGTCAATTTCCGGCAGCCTGGGAGAACAAGAATTAAGCGAAGCAATCCAGGATGTTTCAGTCCTTGGAATCCGTTCAAAAACTAACGTAACCAAAAAAGTGATTGAAAAGGCAGAAAAATTATTAGCGGTTGGTGCTTATTGTATCGGAACAAACCAGATTGATTTAAATGCCTGCTCAGATAGGGGAATTGTAGTTTTTAATGCACCCTTTAGTAATACTCGCAGCGTTGTCGAATTGGTACTGGGCGAAATTATTATGTTAATCCGGGGTGTTTTTGATAAAAGTGTTCGGCTGCATAAAGGGTATTGGAGCAAATCAGCTAATGGAAACCATGAAGTACGCGGGAAAAAATTAGGTATTATCGGATATGGTAATATTGGTTCCCAATTATCGGTATTGGCTGAATCACTCGGTATGAACGTTTATTATTACGATTTAGTAGATAAACTTGCCTTGGGAAATGCCAGAAGGTGTGATTCGCTTGAGCAGCTTCTCAGCAAATGTGATGTAGTTTCTGTCCATGTAGATGGTCGCCCCGAAAATCGAAATCTGATTAGTTATAAGCAATTTGAGCAAATGAAAAACGGCGTTTATTTTCTGAATCTAAGCCGCGGTTTTGTAGTGAATATCAAGGCATTAAGCGATAATCTTAAAAGTAACAAGGTAAAAGGTGCTGCAATCGATGTATTCCCGAGTGAGCCTAAAAATAATCGAGAACCTTTTGTTTGCGAGTTACAGGATTTACCAAATGTCATAATCACGCCTCATGTTGGAGGAAGTACGGAAGAAGCACAGCAAAATATTGCTGAGTTTGTATCCAATAAAATTATGGATTTTATTCATGATGGCAGTACTATGTTAAGCGTTAATTTCCCGAATTTACAATTACCCGAAATTATCAATGCGCATCGTTTAATGCACGTTCATAAGAATGTACCCGGGATTCTGGCAAAAATTAACAATATCCTGGCGACTCATTCGATAAATATCTTGGGTCAATACTTAAAAACTAATGAGAATATCGGGTATGTTATCACGGATATTAGTCGCGAATATGAAAGAGACGTGATCAACAATATTAAAGATATTACCGGAACAATCAGGTTCAGGATTATCTATTAATTCAGGATTTATTTAAAAAATGAGTTATCCTTTCGCTGAAATTGAGAAAAAGTGGCAAGATTACTGGGAAAAAAATAAAACCTTTCGTGCGATAGACTTTGCCGATAAGCCAAAATTCTATGTACTTGATATGTTTCCGTATCCATCAGGTGCCGGACTCCATGTCGGTCACCCTGAGGGTTATATCGCTACCGACATCATTGCCCGATATAAGCGTAAAAAAGGTTTCAATGTGCTTCATCCAATGGGATGGGATGCCTTTGGTTTACCGGCTGAAAATTACGCTTTGGAAACCGGTACCCATCCAAAAATAACTACTAAAAAAAATATCAATATTTTTCGTCGTCAGATCAAATCTTTCGGCTTTTCTTACGACTGGGATCGCGAAATCAATACCACCGACCCAAAATACTACAAATGGACCCAATGGATTTTTCTCCAAATGTATAAAAAAGGATTGGTTTACCTGGCTGAGGTTCCGGTAAATTGGTGCCCTGAGTTGAAAACCGTACTGGCTAATGAAGAAGTTATCAATGGTAAATCCGAGCGCGGTTGTTTTCCTGTAATCCGCCTCCCGATGAGACAATGGATACTCAGGATAACGGCATACGCGGAAAGGCTATTAAATGATCTCGATCTGGTTGATTTCCCGGACAGTATTAAAGAAATGCAGCGCAATTGGATCGGTAGATCGGAAGGGGCAGAGGTAGAATTTAAAATAGTCGGTTCGAATCAATCACTCAGGGTCTTCACAACTCGGCCGGATACGCTCTTTGGGGCAACCTATATGGTTGTAGCGCCAGAACATCAGATACTTAACCAGCTAGTTCCAAAAGAGTGCCAATTAACAATAAAAGCCTATCAGGCTGAGGCAATGACTAAGAGCGATCTTGATCGGACTGAATTAGCTAAGGAAAAGTCGGGCGTTTTTACCGGTATCTATGCAATCAATCCCGTTAATAATCAGAAGATTCCAATCTGGACATCCGACTATGTTCTGATGTCTTATGGTACCGGGGCAATTATGGCAGTACCCGGACATGATCAACGCGACTGGGAATTTGCGAAAAAATATAATCTTGATATCGTTGAAGTTATTACCGGCGGCGATATTTCGAAAGAAGCCTGGGTAGGTGACGGCATACTGGTAAACTCAGGTATATTAAACGGTTTGAATGTTGCCGCAGCCAAATTAAAAATAACCGCATGGTTAGAAGAGAGAAATATCGGAAAAGCTGCTGTCCAATATAAGTTGCGTGATTGGGTTTTTTCGAGACAGCGTTACTGGGGCGAACCCTTTCCATTAAAATTTGACGAAAATGGGAATGTCATTTTAGTGAGTGAAGATGAATTACCTTTGGAGTTACCTGAAGTTGAAAAATACGAACCCAGCGGTACCGGTGAATCACCGTTGGCAAATGTCGTCCAGTGGATCAATTTTACCGATCCAAAATCAGGGGAGAGGTATCGCTACGAAACAAACACAATGCCTCAGTGGGCGGGTTCTTGCTGGTATTATCTCCGCTTTATAGATTCTAAAAATAAGCAACAAGCCTGGAATTCTGAAAAGGAAAAGTACTGGATGCCAGTTGATCTGTACATTGGTGGTGCGGAACATGCCGTTTTGCACTTGCTATATGCCCGATTTTGGCATAAAGTGCTTTATGATCTTGGCTTTGTTAGTACCCCGGAACCTTTTCAAAAATTAGTCAATCAAGGAATGATTCTCGGTGAAGATGGCGAAAAAATGAGCAAATCTCGCGGGAATGTTATCAATCCTGATGAAATTATCCGTCAATTTGGCGCTGATACTTTCAGGATGTATGAAATGTTTATGGGACC
>CAZJIU010000051.1:0-10742 GCA_964546145.1 uncultured bacterium | reverse complement strand
AGCCTTTTTTACATCTTTTAAATCCTTATGCACCACATATATCAGAGGAACTCTGGAAAATAATAGGGAATTCTAAAACAAATTTGGCTTATAATCCATGGCCGGAATATGATAGAAATCTTTTAATTGATGAATTAGTTACAATTGCTGTGCAGATAAACGGAAAAGTACGTGGTTCGTTTGAGATTATTAGGGATACGGATGATGATATATGTATTGAACAGGCAAAGCAAATAAATAACGTTAAACGTTTTTTAGAAAATAAAAGCATAATTAAAAATTTCGTAATCAAGAATCATATTGTCAGTTTTGTAGTTAAATAAAATATTAATCAATAGTGATGATAAGAAAAGGGAAGTATTGGTGTTCTTTCGTAAAAATACCTATATGTTTACATAATATATCTTATGTGTAATATTTAATTCATGTCTTGATGGTTTGTAATGAGATTAATTAGCGAGATTTTAACGATATCGGTACTTTGATCAAATCGTCATTCTCATTTCTTCGGGAATAGTATTCGAATAAGCCTCGTTAAGATCATCCAATGAAAGATTAATCGTATCATTAAGTTTCAACCTACCGTTATCTTTTACTCGCCCAATAGTAAAGCAAGGAACGATATTTTTAGCGGCAATTCGCTCCATATCAAGCAGCTTTTGCTCAGCAATTGAAATAATGATAACTGATTGACTTTCACTGAAAAAGATTTCATCATCTCGTAATTTTCTGGAAATATAGATCGAGGCGCCCATTGGTTTTATCGGATTACGTAAACAGGATTCGCTCAAAGCAACTGCCAATCCACCATCCGATACGTCAATCGCGGATTTAACCACACCATTATATATAGCTTCCAAACAGGCATTTTGGACTCGCCTTTCAAAAGTCAGGTCTATCGTTGGAGCATCGCCAGCTATGAGATTATGTACGGCTTTAAGATATTCACTCCCACCAAGTTCGCCCTTAATTGTGCCCAACATTATGATAAAGTCGCCATCATCTTGAAAATAAGATGTCGTTACGTATTTAATATTATCAATAAGACCAACCATACCAATGACAGGTGTCGGATAGATTGCTCCTTTAGAAGATTCATTATAAAAGCTGACGTTTCCGCCAGTTACAGGTGTATCCAAGACACGGCATGCCTCGCTCATTCCTAAAATCGCCTGTTTAAATTGATAATAGACTTCCGGATCGTACGGATTACCAAAATTTAGGCAATTAGTAATCGCAATCGGCCTGGCACCGCTACACACTACATTTCTGGCTGCCTCAGCTACCGCAATAGCTCCTCCCCGAAAAGGATTTAAATATGTATAACGACCATTCCCATCGGTTGCAGTTGCTATGGCTTTTTGGGTACCCTTAATCCGTAAAACCGCAGCCGAGTCACCCGGTGTATTCATGGTATTTGTTCTGACGGTATGATCGTATTGAGTATATATCCAGGATTTATCGGCTATCGTTGGTGATGAGATTATTTTTAAAAGTACGTCATTGTAATTTTTAGGCTCTTTTAAATCGCGGAGATTTTTGGAGTGTAATTTTTTCAAATAATCTGGCTCAATCGTTTTGCGCTCATATACTGGAGCACCTCCGCCAAGCACTAAATGCCAGGCTGGTATTTTCCCGACTTTTTTACCATTCATATATAATTCAAGGTCCGGCGTACCGGTAACTTTTCCAATAACTGTACAATTGAGATCCCATTTATGGAAAATTTGATTGACTTCCTCTTCGAATCCACGTCGGACCACTACCAACATCCGTTCCTGCGATTCAGATAACATGATTTCGTAAGGAGTCATACCTTGTTCACGCATCGGTATCTGACTCAAATCCAGAACCATTCCGCTTTTTCCTTTAGCCGACATTTCTGAAGTAGAACAGGCTAAACCGGCTGCTCCCATATCCTGAATACCGATAAGATAATCCTTACGAGCTAATTCCAGAGTTGCTTCAAGTAATAGTTTTTCTGTAAACGGATCGCCTACTTGAACTGAGGCTCGTTTCTCTTCAGATTCCTCATTTAACTCACCGGAGGCAAATGTGGCACCGTGAATTCCATCTCTCCCGGTGGCCGAACCAACCACCATTACAATATTGCCCTCTCCTTTTGCTACTGCTCTGACAATTCGTTCATGTTTTACCAAACCAATTGTCATTACATTTACCAAGGGATTTCCTGTATAACACTCTTCAAAACATACTTCCCCACCAACTGTGGGAACCCCGATGCAGTTTCCATAATGAGCAATTCCTTTTACAACCTCATCGAAAAGATATCGATTGCGTGGCACCGATAATGGTCCAAATCTTAAGGAATTCAGGGATGCTATTGGTCGAGCACCCATTGTGAATATATCCCGGAGAATCCCCCCAACGCCGGTAGCAGCACCCTGGAAAGGTTCAATTGCTGAGGGATGGTTATGGCTTTCAATTTTAAAGGCAAGCGCACGCCCATCGCCAATATCTACTAAACCGGCATTTTCCTCACCGGCACCTATCAGTATGCGTCTTCCCTTGCGAGGCAGAGTTTTTAGCAGTGCAATCGAGTTCTTATAGCTGCAATGTTCACTCCACATAACCGAAAATATACCTAACTCCGTGTAATTCGGTTTGCGACCGAGAATTTTCTGGATTCGCTCCCACTCCTCCTCGTTTAAACCATGTTGAAGGGCTAAATTAAGATCAGTTTCCGGCTCATTTGAAATAATCATTAATACACCAATTTATCTTTCAGATATTACATTTAATAAAACGGCACTAATTTCCAAATATTTACCTAAAATTCCAGCAATAAATTGAATAATACTGGTTAACTGTAATGTAGCTGATTCCAAATGATATTTGCCAGTTTAGGACCAATTCCTTCGACATCACTTAAATCCTCGACTGAAGCTGAGCGCATCTCTGATATAGTACTAAAATATTTCCAGAGTGCCTGTTTCTTCTTTTTACCTAATCCTTTGATCTCATCCAGAACTGAACTGATTTCTTTTTTATGACGTAGATTGCGGTGATAGGTAATAGCAAAACGATGGGCTTCATCGCGGATTTTAATCAGGAGCGACAGCGAAATACTATTCCTCGGCAGGATAAGCGGTTCCGACCGATCAGGAACAACAATTTCCTCAAGCTTTTTAGCTAGACCTAGAATCGGTATTGGATTAAGATTTAAATCTGTCAAAACCTGCTTCGCCGCGGAGAGTTGACCTTTCCCGCCGTCTATTAGAATAAGATCGGGTAATTCTTTAGCTTCTTCCTGTAATCGTGAATACCGGCGACTGACAACCTCAGCCATCATTGCGAAATCATCAATACCTTTCACGGTTTTTATTTTAAAACGGCGATATTCACGCTTTAATGGTCGTGCATTATAAAAGGTCACTAATGAGCCCACTGCATATTTTCCCTGAAGATTTGAAATATCAAAGGCTTCTATTCGTTTCGGTATTTTTGGCAACATGAGATCTTTTTGGAGTTCTTTTAGTGTTTTAGGGATATATTCAGCTGAAAAGGTACTTAGTCTTAGCAAATATTCTTTAAGATGGATTTGGGCATTTTTTTCAGCCAGTTTCATAAGACTTAATTTTTCTTCACGAGTCGGGCGAGTAATTTTCACCGAGCCCTGATGTAAAGTTGATAACCACTTTTCAAGAATTTCCCGCTGGGTTGGGTATTCGGAAACATTAATCTCCTCCGGAATCAACTGTGAGTTATTGTAATACTGCTGGATGAAATTGCGCAGGACTTCTGCCGGTTCATAATTTGAAACACCCTCAATAATAATCGTATCCTTGCCGATCATTTTCCCCTGCCGAACACGAACAACAATTGCAAAACCAACATCGCCTTCGGTAATGAGATTGATAAAATCCCGGTCTTTAAAATCTCTGAACTCCACCGACTGTCGCCGAGAATAATGCTGAAGCAAATTGATATTATCCCGGATTCGCACGGCTAATTCATACCTTAAATCTTGTGCGGCTTTTTCCATTTTATCCTGTAAATAGCTAATAACCCTGGAAATATTACCTTTTAGAAATGCCTCCACATTATCAATCATCAGATTATAATCATTTTCAGTAATTAAATCCTGACATGGTCCTTCACAATTATGAATATGATATTGAAGACAAAGTTTGATTTTTTTATTCTGGATTGTAGCTGGATCAAGACGGAATTGACAGATTCTGACAGTAAAAGATTTTTTAATTATTCGCAAAATATTCTTAATCGCTTTGGAATCGGTATATGGTCCGAAATATTTTGACCCGTCATTGATTAATTTGCGGGTAATTAGAACTCTTGGATACTGTTCAGCGGTAATCCGAACATAGGGAAATGTTTTGTCATCTTTGAGCAGAATATTATATCGTGGATGATGTTGTTTGATAAGTGTATTTTCGAGTATCAGGGCCTCCACCTCCGAATGGGTGGCAATAAATTCAATATCATCGATTTTTTTTACCAGGCTAAGAGTCTTGGGATCTTTGGATTGGTTTTTAGTGAAGTAAGTTTTGACCCGATTTTTCAGGTTTTTAGCTTTTCCGATATAAATGATTTTGGATTGCTCATTCTTGAATAGATAACACCCGGGATCAACCGGCGCTTGATTGATTTTAAGAATTAGCGATTCAGGAAACTTGCTCATAGGCTCAATCACTAAAGTTATAGATCGTGGTTGCTATTTGATCCAGTAAATTATCTATTTTGCTTGTCGATGCGGAATAATGATTAATAAGAATCGAAAATAAATACTCTCGACCATTTAACGCAAAAATAAAACCAGATAATGCTCTGACATTATTCATAGATCCAGTTTTGGCGTAGATATGTCCTGCTACATTTGAATCCTTCAATCGGTGCTGTAAAGTACCATCTTGACCACCAATTGATAAAGATTCCCGAAATGGCTCCCAATCCTGATGATTGTGGATAAACCAAAGTAGTTTAATAATTTGTTCAGCAGTCACAAGATTGTTATGTGATAAACCGGACCCGTCAATGATAGCAATATCTTCAGGACTTATTCCAATAGTATTAAGCCATTCTTTTTCTACGGCAATACCGCTTTGCGCTGATCCATCCTGCTTCAATTCGTGCCCAAGCGTTTTTAGTAATTGTTCGGCATAAAAATTCTGGCTGTATTTATTAATTGTTTTTAGTATCTGGGATAATGGAATTGATTCATGAACATGGATAAGGTGCATTTTAGCATAGTCAGGGCACTGCATGGGCATATCATCTATATCGCTCAGGCTATTAACGCTTATTCCATTTTTCTCTAATATGGACTTGAATGCATTCAAGGTAAAATTGGTGGGATTGTCAACCGGAATTCGCTCTTTGATAGTGTCGGCGTTTATTGCAACTATTCCGTTTACCGTTACTCCCTCTTCTCCTGGGTAGCGGTAAAATTCAATTTTTGTCACTGAATCTTTGCTAACTGTGCAAATATTATTTTTAATTTTTAAATAATTTTCTAACGGTTTTGTAATAATCCCGGCACTTATTCCGATCGAATCGCCCGGTACAATATATAAATACATACAATTATCGCTGTAAGATAAAGCACTGGTTGGAGCGGTATAATAGTAGGATAGATCATCCCAGGACCAATCGTGACCGATTCCAAGATCATCGAAAGCATTATCATCACCTATTATCTTACCATTAATCTGCCGAATACCAAGTGATTTGAGAGAATCCGCCCAGACTTGAAATAGATTGAAATAATTTTCGCTGTCAATTTGAGTTGATAAAGTTGGATCACCGGACCCTTTCAGGTAAAGATTTCCGGTTAATATTCCATTTTCAATGTTCCCATTATAGTACAAATATGTTTTAAAACGATAATCTGGTCCTAATAAAATAAGCGAGGAAATCGTAGTAAAAATTTTCATATTGCTGGCAGGAACCATCAATTTTTTTGGATTTAATGAGTAGATCACCTCCCCTGTCGGATATTCTTCTATCTGAATACTTATAAAAGCCGGATCAAGGACAGGATTATTAATAATTTCCTCAATTTGCTGCTGGAATTTATTAGCAACATTTAATTGAGCCGGTTGGGGGAGTAATTGAGCCTCATCCCGATCTATTTGAATCAGACTACAGTGACTTAAGAATAACAGTGAAGTTAAAATTAATAATTCTACGTACTTTAACATTTAGAGTGGTGTAAAAAATTATGTCTTTACTTACTTCATCTCAATTTCTGCTTCAATATAAAGCATATTGGAGATAAATAGTAGCAATTTGTAGTTACAAAATGAGTACTTAGATACTCAGACTTTTACTTATTGAAAAATATAAATGAAATGCTGCTCAGATTAAATCTTACTTAATGACCGATATATCGAAATTATCCGGGCGGCCAATGGGTTTCATCTCACATTTAAACTTCTTCATCGCCCGTTTCAGTGCAATTTGCTCAAAGAACAGATATATGATCGGGATTAAAATCAATGTTAATATCGTTGCTAACATCAGACCACCGATAACCGCACGTGCCATAGGTACCCACATCTCAGAGCCAGAACCTAATTTTAATGCCAATGGAATCATCGCAAGAATAGTCGTTCCGGCAGTCATCAGAATGGGACGCATCCTTCTTTTTCCACCAATTAAAATGGACACCCAAAGGTCTTGACCATGTTTCTCACGTAATTGATTGATATAATCAACCAGTACGATACCATTATTTACAACAACTCCTACAAGTAAAACCATTCCGATCAATGCGGTCACACTCATTGTAGTCCCGGTCAAATATAACATCCAGATAGCGCCCATTAAGGCTAATGGTACCGTGAAAATAATGATGAATGGATCCAATAACGATTCAAATTGGGAAGCCATGACCATATAGACCAGAACAATCGCTACCAGAATTGCCACTCCAAGCCACATAAATGACTCCTTTAAATCTTCAGCTGTCCCACCAATTTCCCAGCGAAAATCTTCAGGAAAATTCATATTATTCAACGTTGCTTGTATATCCCGAGAGACACTTTGGAGATCTCTGCCTGATACGGTACATGATACAGTCACAATTCGTTCTTGGTTTTCACGGTTTATTTTCTCAGCTGCCTCACCAACAAGAATTTTAGCTACGTTCTTTAAAGGTATTTGTTGCCCTAGCATCGAAGTGATGTAAATATTTTCCAGATCTTTTTTATCCTGCCGGTACCTTTCATCGAGGCGAACGATGACATCGTATTCGTTTCCACCTTCCCGATAACGGGTGGCCACCTTACCTTTTACATTGGTTTCAATAACCGACGATACCTGATATACTGTCAATCCGAGAGCTGAAATTCGATCCCGGTCCAAGATGATCTGCATTTCGGGTTTGGGATAACTATAACTTTTCTGTATATCTACAACGCCTTTAATTTTTGTGATGGCGGTTTCAACTTTATCACCCAATGTCGTCGCCGTTTTGCGGTCATATCCGAAGATTTTTATCTGAATATCACCAGCACTACTACCAGACATCATGCTACCGCCACTAAATGTAATCTTGGCTCCGGGAATGTTTTTAAAACGTTCACGTAAAATATCCTCGATTTCAAAAGTACTTCGTTTGCGATCTTTGACATCGGGAAGACTTACTCTGATATCTCCCTGGTTTGATCCACCTCCAAACATGGCCGCAAAGCCTTCGGATGTGCCAAACCCAACCTGGACATTCTTTGCTTCAGGAACCTCTTCCTGGATTATTTTCTCGATATTTGCAAATGTCTGATTGGTTGTTGTCAATGAAGCGCCAGCTTCCCGTTCAACGACAATCTGGATTGATGATTGGTCTGTGTTACTAATAAATTCACCGCCGACATCCCGATAAACAAATATTGTAGATATAAATAGGATAATGATAAATCCGAGAAATAGCTTCTTATGCCCAAGCAAATAATCCAATATCCGAACATAGAAATTTTCCATACTATCAATCCCGTAACCGATTTTATCACTAATTGTATGGAAAAACTTGATTTGTAATCCTTTTTTCTCTTTTGCCAAAAATCGGGATGATAATAACGGAATTAGAGTCAAAGCAATTAAAAGTGACATGGATAAAGAAAAGACAATTGTAATAACCATATCTTTAAACATAACTCCGGCAATTCCCGGTACAAAAAGAATTGGTATGAAGATCGCAACAGTGGTCAGAGTTGATGCAATGATTGCAACGCCCACTTCACTGGTTCCATCATCGGCGGCTGTGCGAATATCTTTGCCCATATCTTTATGACGAAAAATATTTTCAAGTACCACGATGGAATTGTCAATCAACATGCCGATCGCCAGTGCAAGCCCGGCCATTGAAATAATATTCAATGTCAATCCGATCTGATTCATTACAAAAAACGTAACAATAATTGAAACCGGAATTGAAATTGCCGCAATTAAGGAACTCCGGAAATGTCTAAGAAAGAAGAATAATACCAGGAAGGCCATAATAAAAGCCTGATATGCCGTTGTTGTCAGGTTGTTTAAAGATTTTTCGATAAATTGAGCCTGATCAAATATGGTACTGAATTTTAAACTGGGTTCAATTCGCTGGATGATTTTCGGTAGTTCTTTATAGACATCCCGGACAACCTGAACCGTATTCGCATCGGATTGTTTCATAACATATAGCATAAGTGCATCCTGGCCATTATTGCGGACGATTTCCGTTATATCTTTATAGCCGTCAATAACACGAGCAACGTTCTTAAGATAAATCGGAGAACCGTTTTTATTTCCGATAACCGTATTCGAGATTTGGTCGATGCTACTATATTCTCCGAAGGTCTTAACAGCATATTCCTTTTGCTCGTCGTCAATTACGCCACCGGGTATCTGGAGATTTTCCATCCCCAGAGTTTGTTGAATTGTCTGAATGGAAATACCATAAGCCGCGAGCTGTTGCGGATTTACCAAGACTTTAATCTGACGCTTCAGACCACCGGAAGATGAGGCTGAGGCCACACCTGCAATCTGCTCGATATTGGGCTCGACCTGTTTTTCAAGAAGTTCACGCAATTCGGCCATACCCAATTTGTCCGAAGTAATAGATAAGAACATTACCGGCATCATTGATGGATTAAAAGCAAAAGTCATTGGATCGGAGGCTTCATCGGGAAGATAATCGCGTACAAAATCCAGATTTTTACGAACATCAATTTCCGATTGATCCATATTCGTACCCCAGGAAAATTCCAGAATGATGACGGATGTTCCTGTGGTAGAAGTCGATGTAATATTTTTGATATTTTCTACGGAAACAACAGCTTCTTCAAGAGGACGGGTCAATGTATTTTCAATATCTTCCGGTCCGACTCCGGGGTATTGAGTGATAATCCCGATAACCGGAAATGTAATATCGGGATAGAGATCGAGTTTCAAAGAACTTAATCCATAGATACCGAAACCGATAGCAATGAAATATATCATTGCAAATGTAACACCACGATTTATGGATAATTTCGTTAATTTCATGATTCAATCCCTTTTCTAATGATTCGAACTTTGGCTGAATCGGTAAGATCATATTGCCCCAGTGTTACAATTACATCATTCAGGTGAAGTCCGGAGATAACTTCAACAATACCCATATCTTCAATTCCGGTAACTAACGGCTGTCTTATTGCAATACTGTCTTTGACCGTATAGACATATTTATCAACACTAATTTTGGTATTGGAAACCTCACCTCCCAGATACTCCAGATTGGTTTTTTCTATAATGGAATATGATGGAATTAATAAAACATTATTTTTTTGCTTCGTGATGATATCAACAGTGGCATACATGCCCGGTTTTAGACGGAAATCAGCGTTATCTATGACGATTTCTGCCCGAGCCGAACGAGTCATTGGATTCAGAGTAGGGTATACTTTATCCACCCTGCCGATAAAAACTTCACCGGGATAGCTGGTAACCTGGATTATGGCCTTTTGCCCCTCCCTCATCTGTGAAATCTGATTCTCGACTATATCGATATAAATTTTAACTTTCTGCATATTTACAATTGTGAAGGCCGGTAATTGGGGAGAAGTCAGATCGCCCAGATTAAAATTCCGGGCTGAAATAATTCCGGAAATCGGAGCTTTAATATTGGTATTTTTCAATTGTTCTTTAGCTGATTTTAATCCTGCTGTAAGTTGTTTTACCGCTGATTCGGCGGATTCCTTTTGAGTTTTCACAGCGTCATACTGGGACTTACTTACCGCAGATTCCTTATATAATTTTTGGATTCGCCCCCATTCAGTGTTGACATTTTCATATTGAGATTTGGTGGAAGAGAGACCGGCCTCAGCTTGCAAAACACCCTGTCTGATGGCTACATCTTTAACAGTAGCGAGTAAATCTCCCTTTTCGACAACATCATTGATATCGACTTTCAAAGAGGTGATCTGTTCAGGAACTGTTGCATAGACATTCACTTCCTGGTACGCCTTAATATCACCTAAAAACCTGATTTTATTTTCAATTGAGCCGCTAACAACATCGGTGACATTCACAGGGATAATTTTTTCCTCCTGGACAATATTTGTATTCCGGGTTTTCCCGCATCCGGGTAGTAATAGAACCATAGCAATTAGTATCGTTATGGAAAAATTCATGATTAGTTTCATTCCGAACTCCTGTATCTAAAGTTGGTTTATTGCTTTTTTCAAATTTGCCAGGGCAACATTGTATTCAAACAAGGATTGATGATAATTCATCTGGGCCTGCTG
>CAZJIU010000050.1:0-16761 GCA_964546145.1 uncultured bacterium | reverse complement strand
ACAGCTCGATTGAACATAAAATCGAGACCGTCTGTCGCGAAATCTATGGTTCGCAAGCCGTTGAATTTAACGCGGCGGCTGCCGAAGATTTAGTAAGAATTAAAAAACTCGGTCTCGAGAATCTGCCGGTTTGTATTGCCAAAACCCAGAGCAGTCTTTCCGATAATCCTGATTTGCTCGGGCGACCGTTAAACTTCTTGATCACTGTTCGCAATTTAAATATCTCCTCTGGAGCAGGATTTATCGTCCCGATTACCGGCAAAATTCTGCTGATGCCCGGATTGCCGATCAATCCGATTGCGGAATCAGTCAATATTGATGATCAAGGCAATATCACCGGATTGTTCTGATTTATTCGGGATCACAAATCCCGAAAATACTGTCTGGCACCTGACAACTTACTTAATTATTAGCAATCAAAGTTAGCCGATATTTTTCACACTATAAATTGTTTCATAAAATGATTTACAGCGAACATGGGAGATGATTGAATGAGAAAATTTAATTTCCTTGTTGTTTTAGCTATTTTTCTATTGGCAATAAATCTGGCGGCTGAGGAGATGCGTTTGGGTCATATCCGTGGTATTGTCGTGGACAATAAAACGCAGCAGCCGCTCCCGGGTGTCAGCGTGATGTTGGTTAGCACTGATCAAGGTACTGCGACCGATCTGGATGGGAGTTTTTATTTAAGGAATCTGCGTCCCGGAAGCTATCATATCCGTTTTCAGATGATGGGTTATGAACCTCAGACCAAGCTGAATTTGCCGGTTAGCCCGGACCGGACCCTGACACTAAATATTGATTTGGTGCAAACCGTATTGGAAATGGAAGGTGTCGTTGTTACTGCCGATTTCTTCAAAAAGGCTAAAGATGCAGTCATTAGCGACCGTAGCGTTGACTTTACCGAAATAATCAATGATCCCGGTAGTTCGATGGACGTACAGCGCATGATGCAATCCCTGCCTTCGGTCGTCTCCGGATCGGATCAATATAATGAGATTGTTGTGCGGGGCGGTGCACCAGGTGAGAATCTGTTTGTGATGGATCATATCGAAATCCCCAATCCGAATCACTTCGGTGAGATCGGTACGGGTGGAGGACCGGTTTGTATGATCAATCCGCTATTTATTGATAATGTGGATTTCTATGCAGGCTCCTTTCCGGCACGCTTTGGTGACAAAGCTTCGTCGGTTATGGATGTGAAACTGCGCGAAGGCAACCGCGAGAAATTTGAATCGAATCTCGATATGGGAATGGCTGGAATAGGTGCTCAGGTCGAAGGACCATTTAATAGTAAAAGGGGTTCGTACCTATTCAGTTATCATAAAAGCTATCTTGATCTCATTATTGCTAATACTGGTCTGACCGCAGTCCCGCAATATTACAACACTCAGGGAAAAATTGTTTACGACTTGAGTTCCAAACACAAACTCATCTGGAATGGGATTTACGGTAAAGACCGGATTGACGTGGTTAATCAGGATAAAAAAGCTTCGCGCGGGGCGGAAAATGTCAATGTCCGCGGCTATGAGTACGCTACCGGTCTTTCTCTAAAAAGTCTCTGGAATTCTAACACCTATTCCTTGCTGACGCTGTCTCAGGTGGCAAATAACTGGTGGTATCGCGGTTTTTATGATGATGGGGCAGTCTATTTTCGCACCAATAATACCGAAACCGAAACCAGTCTCAAAGGGGATTTTGTTTATCGGATTGACAAAGGCAATGAAATTACTACGGGTTTTAGTCTTAAGAATCTGAATTTTGACACCTATTACTGGGCGGATCGGGATACAGTCTTTGGTTATGCCTATTATTTAGATGGCTCGCAAGCTGCTCAAATCACCCACAACTGGCCGATTGCCGGTGTTATTGACTCTTCAGTAGTTGTTGATACGGTCAGGATTAGCCCCGCTTTAAACCTCGATGAAAACATATACACGGCTAAATATGCAGCTCATCTGCAATGGAAATATTCTCCCTGGCAAAATCTGACAGTTATAGCCGGTTTGCGCTGGGACTATTTCGCCTATACTAAATTCCATAGTATTTCACCTCGGTTGGGAATCTCATATAGCTTGACCCCGGTTACTAAAATCAATGCTGGTTATGGACGACACTATCAATCTCCGCTAAATTTGTATCTTTTAACTGATCCAGTCAACAAGGATCTTAAAAGCAAATATACTGACCAGTTTGTCATCGGACTCGAACATTTATTTGCCCGGGATATCCGGGCGACCATCGAATTATATTCGCGGCGCTACCATAATATCAGTATTTTTAAATCCCAAACTACCCTCGATTCGCTTGATACGGATTACCAGATGCTCAGTACTGGCAAGGGGCATGTTGAAGGAGTTGAATTATTCATTCAGAAGAAACTCTTCGATCGTTTTCACTGGATTGGCAGTTATTCATATTACGTTGCCAAGCAGTCCGATCCGCGCTATCCTGGTCGGGAATATAATGCACCTTTTGATTATCGGCAGGTTTTAACAGTTGTATTCGGCTATCGTGAGAAATTAATGGACAGATCCTGGTATCAGCGACTTAAAGAGACAACTGTATATAAATTTACCGGCTGGCTGATGCCATTTGGGGATGAAATCGAACTCAGCGTCCGCTGGCGCTATTTGGGCGGTAAACCCTATACCAAGCCGACTTACGATCCCTATTTGCAGCGCTGGTATGTACCGTCCGGTCAGGATTTCAATACCAACCGTTTTCCGGCTTATCACCGGTTGGATATTCAATATACCCAGCGTTATATTTTTAAAAAGGTTAATTTGGTTGTGTATATTGATATTCAAAATATATATAATCGTGATAATATTTGGGATTATACATATAACGAAGATGGGACTATTTCGCGCATTTCCCAGTATGCACTATTTCCGGTTGGCGGTTTTATTCTGGAATTTTAGTCTATATAATTCAGAGTTAGTTTTTTACATCCCGCCGCGGAACAGACGGGCGATATCATTGTAGAAAACAACTACCATGAGGGTCAGAATGATTGCCAATCCAATCTGCTGGATACGCAGTTTGGTTTTAACGGAGAGGGGATGGCGCAGAATTGATTCGGTTCCGACTATCAGCAGATGCCCGCCATCGAAAGCCGGAATAGGCATGATATTGATAAAGGCTAAGTTAATACTGATAATTGCCATCAATCCCACCAGCGATGCCAATCCGGATTTAGCCGATTGACCAGCTAACTGGGCAATGAAAATTGGCCCGCCGATGTTCTTTAATGATTCTTCGCCGGTCACCAGCATTTTTAAGGAAATGACTGTTACCTTCAGCCAGTACCAGGTACTCTCGAATCCGCTGCCGATAGCCTGGAAAAATCCGGCTTTGTGGTGCGTAAATTGGGGACTGATTCCCACCATCCCAACTTCCACAAATTTCGCGCCTTTCAGCATTTTATTTGACACGGTAAGAATTTTCTTCTCATAGATGGTTGTGCCCCGCTGCCAGCGAATTAGAATTGAGTCGTTTGGGACGGAGTGAATTGCCTCGGTCATTTCGTTCCAGGTAGTCACAGGGGCATTATTTATCGCCAGGATAGTGTCGTTTTTTTGAATTCCGGCAGTGGCGGCTGGTAATTCGGGAATGACTTCATCAACGATTGGATCGGGCTTGGGATCGTAGATGCCGGTTTTAAGGGTTAATATGGTAAAAATCAGGGCCGCGAAAAGAATATTGAAAATGACACCGCCCGATATATACAGACCCTTTTGGTAGCCTTTTTTAGATTCGAAAGTCCAGGGTTCATTACTCTGAACTCCGGCGACATCCATGCTTTCGTCAATGACGCCGGCGACTTTGATGTAGCCGCCAAGGGGAATAGCCGAAATGCAGTAATCGGTATCACCAATCTTTTTACCGAATAAGCGCGGCGGAAAACCAATTGAGAATCTCTCCACTCGCATCCCGGTAAGTTTGGCAAAAGTGAAATGACCCAATTCGTGGATAAATATTACTCCGCCGATGACTAAGAGAATTGCCAGAACCGTTATCATTTGCTAATGTTTCCTTTCTAGGCGATTTGGCGAACCTTCCGTTCAACAAATTCACGACCGGATTGTTCCGTTGTCATAATTTCCTCCAGGTCCGGATTGTCTTTAATTGGAATTGTCGCTAAGGCTTCAGCGATATATCGAGAGATATCCTGAAATTTGATTTTATGATCTAAAAATGCATAGACTGCCCATTCATTGACTACATTTAAAATTGCCGGCGCTGTCCCGCCGCGCTTTAACGCCTCATAGGCTAAGGATATGGTTGGAAATTTTGAGAAGTCGGGCGCTTCAAAGGTCAGTTCCCTGATTTTACTAAAGTCGGTTTTCTCCCAGTTGGCGGGAATTCGGTCGGGATAACTGAGAGCCAATTGAATAGGTAGTTTCATATCCGGTAAGCCCAGTTGAGCTTTGATTGACCCATCGATAAATTCGACCATTGAGTGAATAATTGACTGCGGATGAATAATCACCTCGATTTTGTCTGCTGGCAGCGCAAATAGCCAGTGAGCTTCGATTATTTCCAAGCCTTTGTTCATTAGTGTAGCCGAATCTATGGTAATTTTACGGCCCATGTTCCAGGTCGGATGTTGCAGTGCTTTTTCGGGGGTAATTTGCGGAAACTGGTTCAGCGGTAGCGTTCGAAAAGGTCCTCCTGAACCGGTCAGAATTATTTTCCGAATCGTCTGGCGGTCTTCGCCCATAAGGCATTGCCAGACGGCGCTGTGTTCACTATCTACCGGAAACAGATTCAATTTTTTTTCAGTCAGAATTTTATTGATTAGTTCACCAGCCATTACCAGTGATTCTTTATTAGAAAGGGCTAGATTTTTGCCTGCCATCAGTGCCTGATAACTAGGTTCCAGGCCGGCGGTTCCGACAATGGCGTTGAGAACCAGGTCAACATCGGTTTTTTGCGCAATTTCGAGAATACCGGCTTTACCACCAAGCACCTTGATTCCCAGGGATTTGAGTGCATGTTTGACTGAATCAACCTGGGATTCATCGGCAATCGCAACGGCACGTGGTTGGAAAATTCGGGCTTGTTCGATTAACAACCGGGCATTCGAACCGGCAGTGAGATAGCCAATTTCGAATTTAGTGGGATTCGCTGCCGCGACTCGCAGGGCATTTACCCCAATACTACCAGTTGAACCAAGGATCGAGATTCGTTTCATTGAAATTGTTAAAAGTAAAGTAACAATACCAAATTTGTCATTACTGATTTGGTTGAAAGATATAGCTCATCGCCAATTTGGAGTGATTTTCCTAATCGTCTATAAGCACTGAGGCGGAAAAGTCCCCGATCAATATTTTTAATTGTCTGATAGCTTTGCGGTTCTTTTACATGGACCTTGAATTGCATAAAATGCGCAGTATAGCCTACCGCAAATAGCCACTTAGGGTATTTGATTGTTTGTGATAAACTTAAGGCGATGTCCCGAAGATGAAAATCGTCAGGTCCTTTGAGATGATGAATGTTGAACGAGGTGTTGATGAATTTCTGGTTGTTTCCCCAGGAGGTGCTGATAAATGGTCCAATACTTTGAATATTATCATCGAGCCAGTTGAAACCTGCCAGATTACCACCGAGGATCAGATTAGGTGAAACCGAAACTGCTAGCCAGACTGAAGGATATCCCATTGTGGGCGAATTTGTTGCCGGCGAACCCCAGCTAAAAAGTGTTCCACCCAGGGCTAAGAGCGGCTGCTGATCGGAGCCGAGTAAGGGAGAGGGAGGAGTTTGTTCAGTAGCTATTACAGATCCCAAAGGCAACAAAACTGCCCGAAGGTCAGGGATTGCCGTGCCGCTTAAATCAAGACTGAAAGAATCAGCTGTAGCACCGACCAAGATTAAAATTGACAAAATTCTTATCAGTCTTAGCAAATTAATTTACAATCATAGGTGAAGTGAACTAACGGATAATCCCGCGCTCACTGGTTTTGATAAAGGCGATTACATTTTGAACTTCCGGCGACTGTACCTCTTCCTCGAGGATTTTTTTAATTGCGTCGGAAACATTGTAGGGCGAGTTGTAAATCAACGTATAGGCATGTTTTAGGCTTTTTATGGATTCGCTGGAGAAGCCCCGACGCCTTAAGCCGATATGATTTATTCCTTCATATTTCAATGGTTCGCCGGCAGCGATTATGTAAGGAGGTACATCCTTGATAATCCGGTAATGCCCGCCAATCAGACTGTGTTGTCCGATCTTGACAAATTGATGAATACCAACCATTCCGCCGATTATTACCCAATCCTGGATTTCCACATGGCCGGCGATATTAGTAGCATTGGCTATGACCACATTATTGCCGACGATATTATCGTGAGCCAGATGAACATAAGCCATTATCAAACAGTCAGTTCCGATTGAGGTTTTGCCATGGGCTTTGGTACCACGATTAATTGTCGCAAATTCACGGATTACGGTCCGGTTGCCGATTTCAGCCGTGGTTGCCTCGCCGCCGAATTTCAAATCCTGGGGAACCTCGCCAATTATCGCATGGTGCAGGACTTTGCATCCATTTCCTATCCGTGTCCCGGAGCAAAGGACTACATGCGAACCGATCTCGCAATCATCACCGATGATTACATTGCTATTGATCCAAGTATATGGACCAATAGCAATATTTTTTCCGATAATGGCACCGGGTTCGATAATTGCGGTTGGATGAATCATGGAACTCCTAATTACATATCTGAGATAGAAGCCATCATACTCGCTTCGACAACAATATCATCATTAACAAAGGCAACGGCTTTCATTTTACACATTGACAATCTGAATTGGATCATTTTGACTTCTAGGCGGATTTGATCGCCCGGGGTGACCTGTTTTCGGAAGCGGACATTATCCAATCCAGTAAATAAAACCAGTTTTTTCTCCGGATCTTCGATAGTATTTAAGAGTAAAAGTCCTCCCGCTTGAGCTAAGGCTTCAATGACCAGTACACCCGGCATAACCTTGTGCGTCGGAAAATGACCGGCAAAAAACGGCTCGTTGATTGTGACATTTTTGATTGCGGTTACCGTCTCACCGGGATTCATATCGATGATGCGGTCAACCAATAGAAAAGGGTAGCGATGGGGCAAGATGCGTTCGATACCATGAATATCAAATAGTGCTCCCTGAACTCTACGCGGCTGGAATCGATCACGAATCAGAATCTTTTCATATTCTTTGCGGATTTTTTTGACCAGATTGACATTGTGGGCATGACCGCTGCGAGCAGCGATAATATGACCCTGAACTGGCATACCCAACAGGGCCAGATCGCCAATCAGATCGAGGATTTTATGACGAACAGCTTCGTTATAATAGCGCAGCTCAACGCCGTTTAGAGTTCCACCGCGACCGAGGACAATATCACTCTTGATATTGAACATTTCTTTCAGATGTTTGATTTCATTGGCATCAATATCCCGGTCAATGAACACAACCGCATTGTTGACATTGCCACCCTTGATAAGCCCCATATTCTTCAATTGCTCGACCTCGCTTAAAGTACAAAACGTACGCGCAGCGGCATAATCTGTCTCGAATTCATCAGAAAGTGAATACATGGCGGAGTATTGAGTACCAATTGCCGGAATTTTATAGTCAATCAGGAAAGTGATCCGAAAACTGTCAGCCGGTAGAACATGAACATCAACTCCATGGCGGGGATCGGTGTACTGAATGATTTTATCAATTACCAGTATCTCCTGGATAACGTTCTGCTCTTCAATTTCGGCATTTTTCAAGGCCTTGACAAATTCGATTGCGCTGCCATCGCAAACCGGCGGTTCGATATTATTTAACTCGATTGAGATATTATCAATCTCCAAACCTGCCACTGCTGCCAGAACATGTTCGACAGTATGAATCTGAACCCCGTTTTGAGCGATTGTTGTACCACGGGAGATGTCAGTCACATGATTGATATCGGCAATTATTTCGGGGCAGTTATCAACATCAGTTCGAATAAAGCGAATGCCGGAATTCTCCGGAGCTGGTTTGAAGATGATGGTGCTTTGTACTCCGGTATGTAGTCCGATTCCTGAGACTGAGACAGAATTTTTTATGGTTCGTTGGTTTCTTGGCATATCTAAGTCCTTTGCTTCAGCTGGGTAATTTCGTTTTCGAGTGTTTTAAGTCGTTCCTTTAGATCAGGTATAGAACGAATGTTGGCTAATTCGCGCCAGGCTTTATGGCGTTCCTGAGCAGGGTAACCGAACATGATAGTATGGGGTGGAACGTCCTTTGAGATACCCGACTGAGCCGCAATCATTGCTCCTTCCCCGACGGTCAGATGACCGGCTATCCCGACCTGTCCGGCGACCGTGACACCGTCTTTGATCTGAGTACTACCGGCGATACCGCTTTGCCCGGCAAAGAAGCAATACTGGCCGATTTTTACATTATGGGCGACTTGAATCAAGTTGTCCAGCTTAGTACCTTTGCCGATCACTGTATTACCTAAAGTTCCCCGATCAATTGCGCAATTGGCGCCGATTTCAACGTCTTCTTCAATAATAACGCCACCCTCTTGGGGAATTTTGGAAATTCCGGTATCGGTTCGGACGAATCCAAATCCATCACTGCCAATCACGGTCCCCGAATGAATCCGACAGTTATCGCCGATAATGCAGCGATGGTAGATGCTGACATTGGCATAAATAATTACCGATGAACCGATTTGTGATTCTGCTCCAAAATAAGTGTTACCAAAGAGAATTGAATGATCACCGATTGTTACTTGATCACTTATGATCACATTTGGTCCAATGTAAATTTCCTGGCCTAATTTAGCGCTCTTGGCAATCTTGGCGGATGGGTCAATCCCGGGTTTAGGAAAGGGGGTAGATGGGCGAAAACGAGCTATAAGCGTAGAGAAGGCATAGTTTGGATTTTCTACCCGGACGAGGTTTTTAAATTTTTCTTCGAAGTCTTTTGCCACCAGTAATGCCTCAGCAGCGGTGGTACTCAAATATTTGGTATATTTGGGATTTGCGATAAAACTAAGCTGCCCAGGCTGAGCGTACTGAATTTCGGCGATATCCGTGATAACCGCTGCCGCATCGCCCTCAATAGTTCCCTGGACGATGGCAGCTATTTGGCCAAGAGTATAGGTCATTATTGACTTCGTTTTAACTCGTATAAAATCTTATCGGTCAGGTCGTGGACAGGTTCGGCGTAAAGAATATTACCGGCTACCGTATCGAAGATGTAGTCGTACTTATTCTCTTTTCCAATTTTTTCAATTACCGCTTTAATTTTTTCAAGGACGGGTCCCACCAACTCTGCCTGCTTGCGGTAAATTTCGCCTTCAGGCCCCATTTTATCGACCTGGAATTTCTGAATATTTTGCTGCAGCTGATTAATTTCATTCTCCTTAGTCGTGCGCCGAGATTCACTCATGATCATTTTCTGGCGTTCAAAATCCCGGTTTAAGCTATCCAGTTTGCCCAACATGCCGCGGTATTGATCTTCTAATTTTTTAGCTTCAATATCCAGCTTCGCCTGGGCCTCTTTGGCTTCATCATATTCAGCTAAAATCCGGTCTGAGTTTACATACCCGATTTTAATCTGCTGGGCAAAAACCAAATCAGAAGCACTGACAATGACCAGCAATCCAACCATTATCATTAAGATTTTTTTCACTGTTTCCTCCGTATTTATTTTAATATGTCATTCCAAAAATAAAGTGGGTTTTCCAGCCTTCTGGTTTACCGTAACCAGTTGTGCCTTCTCGGTCAATATCATCGAAACCGTATCCTAAATCAACTCCAATCATCCCGAGTGCCGGCATGTAGAAGCGGACCCCGAATCCGGCGGAACGTTTCAAATCGAAGGGATCGGTGATTTTCAGGGTTTTCCAGTTGTTACCTGCTTCGGCAAAGACCAATCCGTAGATGGTTGGATTACTTGAAATCGGCACCCGGTATTCGAGCGAGTATTTAAACATTGCTTCCCCACCGTATGAATAGCTGCCATAGGTTGGACTGTATTCAACCGGACCAACTTTATTGTCATCATAGCCACGTAAGGCAACACCGTAAATCATCCCGGCACCACCCATAATAAAACGTTCATCGGGAGGGATGATGGATTTTTTCCTAATTTTTTTAATTAGCCCGCATTCGACATGATTAAACAGGACGAGTTTCCAAATTGTCGGCAGATAATAATCAAAACTCAAAGCATGTTTTTGAAAATGTTCGGTACCTCCTAAAAAACCTCCCGAAAGGGTAGATGCCCATTGAAAAACAGAGCCGGTAGTAGGGAATTCCGGTGCATCGCGGCTGTCACGGGAAATCACCTGGGTAAGACTAATTCCGGTAGTATGATCCAGTCCAAGGAGTACCTCTTCCAAATAATCTTTGTCAACGTTCAAATAATTTTTTTTGCCGGCAGCTAAGCTCCAACTGCCCCTGAAGTAATAATCCGGCCATTTGAATCGGCGCCCCCAGCGGATTGAGCCACCCAATCGGCTGAGATCGAAAGGATAGTAATAGTAAGATGAGCTATAAGATGATTTAGTATAATAGATACTTCCCCCGACAAGATTGGGTGTATCAAATAACCGCGGATCACTAAATGCCAGTGAGATTGATTTATACGGAACCACTCTGGAGCTGGTATAGCTGTAGCCGGTACCCTGCTGGTAGCTGATTGCGAGTTGTTGACCGCGTCCTCGAAAATTATTGAATTCAAGACCGCCGCCACCGACTAATCCATAAGTCTGACTAATACTAAAAGAGAGATTGGCTCGATCCGATGACTTTTCCTCTACCGCAATCTCTATGTCCACCTCTTTGTCGTTAATTGGAATGACATCGGGAGTAACATTGCCGAAATAGTTTAAAATGAAAATTTCGCGCTGACTGCGAATCAAAGCATCCCGATTAAAAATGTCTCCCGGAAATAACCTTAGTTCGCGGCGAATGACGTTTTCATGGGTTTTAGTGTTGCCGGTAATGTTTATCCGGGAAACTGCAACTTGATGATTTTCGGTGATATTCAGTAAAAGATCAATTTCATCTTTACTAACCGGGATCTCTCTGGGGATAATTTGGAAAAAGAGATATCCGCGGTCCATATAAACACCGTTGACCCGGTCATAAATAGCTTTTTCCAATTCTTCTTTATTATAGTAATCACCAGGCTTGATTCCCAGGACGTTTTTCAGTTGCTCATCGGTAAATAGTTGATTGCCGGTGAACTCGATACTATGATATTTATAACGGGGACCTTCGTAAATATCAAAGTAGATAAACATATGTTTTTTCTCATCGGAATAAGCAATCGAGTCCTGGATGATTTCAAAATCACGATAGCCCTCTTTATTGTAAAAATCCCTTAGGGCTAGTTTGTCCTCTTCATATTTGTCTGGTTTAAATTCGCCTAATTTCAAGAGGAAAAGATTGCGGCGTTTGGTCTCTTTTAATACCCGCCGCAGCCGAAAGTCAGAAAATTGTTCATTGCCGTTAAACTCAATATCTTTTATCCGAACCTTTTTACCCTCTTTGATATCTAAAGTAAGGTTTTGAGTATTCTCCAATTTGCCCGGAGTTAATTCCTCGGTAACCTCTGCCAGTAGATAGCCTTCGCTTTCGTACAACTTGAGGATTTTGCGTTTCGTTTCGGCGATCAAAGCGGGAGAGAGTACCTTGCCGCTGATCAGGTTCAATTCATCGTCGAATTTACTTTTCTTAATTTTTTTATTCCCGACAATCTTGAAGTTGGCAAGTCGCGGATACTCTTCGACTTGAATGATTAAAAAGATTCCTTCTGATGTTGCCTTATCAAGGTAAATCTGGATGTCAGAGAAAATCTTCAGTTTCCATAATTGCTTGATTGCATTGGGAATATCATCGTAAGTTATTTCCTGTCCTTCGAGCAGTCCGGATTGGATTTTGATACTACTCTCGCTAATCGTCTTGTTGCCCTGGATAGCAATTCCCAGAATGGGCACTTTTTGAGTTGTTTGACCGAAAATGTCGTTAGATAATATTAAATAAATAATTATTAAAATGACAGATGGGCGCGAGAGTCTCATTGTTTTATTTTCCCTTTTTCTGTTTGGTAAGTTGGTCGCTGGTACGACCAAAACGTCTTTCACGTTTTTGATAACTCTCAATCGCCTCAAGAAGTTCCCTGCTACGGAAAGCAGGCCAGTACACGGGAGTCACAAAAATTTCCGTGTAAGCCAGCTGCCAAAGCAGGAAGTTGCTTAATCGCAGTTCGCCGCTGGTGCGAATCAGTAAGTCCGGATCGGGCTTTCCAACGGTATAAAGGTAATTTGAAAAGAGATTTTCGGTGATATCGTCATGATTGATTTTGCCAGCCTGGATATCCTCGACAATCCTCATCACCGCCTCGACAATTTCCTGGCGACTACCGTAGCTCAGAGCCAGGTTCAGATTCAGTCCGCTATTGTTCTGTGTCCTTGCGACACCTTCAAGTAAGCCCTTTAAGGGACGAGTTGGCAGATCCTGAATACGTCCAATCATCGTCAGGCGGACGTTGTTTTTATCCAGTTCATCAATTTCATGACGAATCGTTTTCAACAGCAGGTTCATCAGGGCGGACACTTCGTTTTTAGGACGCGACCAGTTCTCCTTGGAAAAAGTATAGAGTGTTAACATTTCTACACCTAAATTGCCGCATTCACGGGTGACCTCCCGAACCGAATTGATTCCCTCATTATGACCAGCAACCCGAGGCAGACCGCGCTCCTTAGCCCAACGACCATTTCCATCCATAATGATCGCAATGTGCCGTGGAATTGGTCCGGATTTGATTAATTTCTGACGATATTCGTCAAGTGATAAGTCTTTATTTACCATATATATCTTAGATAAAAATAGCCTAATGAAGTTAATTTCTATCCTCTATAAAGTCAATTGAAATTAGATGAATTTCGTGACGGGAAAATTTTGTGACAATAAAATCTTACGGTAAAATTAGCTGTTACAGTCTGAAGTACTGTTATCTTCCGAAAATTACAATTTGTCTTTACCTCATACAGGAATGGACAATTTTTAAAAATTTTTCCCAATTTTAATAAATAAGATTTCAACCTTATCCGGATTCTATCATTTTTGGAAAAATCTGTTGTAATCGTCCAGTTGACTATCTATATTTACTCTCAGATGAGATAATATTAAGTTCAACTGGTTAAAATGATTGATGCTGAGTTTTGGGAAAGAATTGCAGTTAGAGGTGCGGAATTACCATGAGTAGTCGGGTATTAGTCGCGGATAATGATAGTGATTTTTGCAATTCACTCGTCTCGGTAATAGGCGCTAATGGCTTTGACTGTTTGGTGGCGAGCGATGGGGAAGAAGTCATTGAACGGATCAGACAGGATAATGTAGATATCCTGATCGTGGATGTAAGGCTGCCCAAATGGAATGGCATTCAGGTCTTGGATAAAGTCAATAAAATCAGTCCCCGAACGCTGACGATAATCACGACTGCCTCGGCTACCGTTGAAACGGCGATAGATGCTCTTCATAAAGGAGCAGTAGATTATTTGGTTAAGCCGCTTGATTTTGACGATGTTGTCATCCGGCTAAAAAAAATTCGTAATTTGCAGCAGATACTCCTTGAAAATCAGTTTTTGAAACAGGAAATCCACTCCAAGTATAACCAGAATACGATCATTGGTGAAAGCTCGGCAATCCAAAATGTCTACAAAATGATCGAGAAAGTAGCCAACTCATCCTCTAATATTTTGATTTCCGGTAAGAGTGGGACAGGAAAGGAGTTGGTGGCGCGGGCAATTCATCAAAATAGTCCTCGCGCTAACGCGCCTTTTATTCCTATTAATTGCGGGGCGATTCCGGAAAACCTGTTTGAAAGTGAACTATTTGGATTTAAGAAAGGTTCCTTTACTGGTGCTACGATGGATAAGGATGGCGTTTTCCGAGCGGCAAATAGCGGCACCCTCTTTTTAGATGAGGTCGGTGAGATCCCGGTTCACACTCAGGTGAAATTATTGCGTGCAATTGAAGAGAAGGAGATTAAACCGATTGGCAGTCCGTCATCAATTAAAGTTGATGTCCGCGTTCTTTCCGCTTCGAATAAGGATTTGCTGAGTGAAATTGAAGAGGGCAATTTCCGCGAAGATTTGTACTATCGTCTAAACATCATTGAGATCCATTTGCCGTCATTGAGTGAACGACGGGATGATATCCCTTTGCTGGTGAATCATTTTATCAATAAATATAATCAGGAGCTGAAACGCAAAGTTCTGGGTGTTGATAATGAAACGATGAAAGTGTTTATGAATTACAAGTGGAAAGGTGAGGTCCGGGAATTGGAAAATGTCATCGAACGGGCTGTCCTACTTTGCGAAAATTCCTGTATAACCCTAAAAGATTTGCCGCCCCATACAGCCACGGGTGTGGCAATCGAATACGCTGACGACTTAAAGACCTCCGTGCGCAATTTTGAGAAACAGCATATCCTCGCGATTCTCAAACGGGTTGATAATGATAAAAATCGCTGTGCCGAGTTACTCGGTATTGGTCTTTCCTCACTCTACCGTAAGATTGACGAGCTCGGTATAAAATTATAGATTTCTATCAGAGTATTCGAGATAATTTTAGCTTTAATATTAGTTAAATTAAATCCTCAAAATTTACTACCGGAACAGTGCCAGAAACACTCCGGCGGCAAGTGCCGAACCGATTACCCCGGCTACATTGGGTGCCATGGCATGGAACAGTAAGTGATTATCCTTATCGAATTTTTGGGCATATTGCTGGACTACCCGGGCTGAATCCGGCACAGCAGATACTCCTGCGGCACCTATTAACGGATTAATTTTCTCCTTTAAAAAGAGATTCATAAACTTGGCAAAAAGTAATCCACCGAAAGTTGCTACCCCAAATGAAAACAGACCCAGAAAGAAAATGCTCAGAGATCTTGGAGTGAGGAAACCAACATTTACTCCATCAACATAACGGGTTGCCTGAGTACTGGCGCCAACTGCGAATGCCAGCAGTATTGTGCAAATATCTAAAATCGCATTACCGGCGGTGCGGCTGAGACGATCGGTAACGCCGCTCTCTTTCAGTAGATTACCCAGCATTAACATTCCAATCAGGGGCAGGGAACCAGGGGTAATCAATGCCGCAACAATCACGGCAATAATCGGAAATAGAATTTTTTCCCGTCTGGTTACTTTGCGTGCGGGTTTCATCCGGATTCTGGCCTCTTTTTCGGTAATCAGAATTCTCATGATCGGTGGCTGAATTAAAGGCACCAAAGCCATGTAGGAATAGGCGGCAATCGCAATCGGACCTAATAAGTGGGGTGCTAATTGGGAAGATAGGAAAATGGAAGTTGGACCGTCTGCGCCACCGATAATCCCGATCGAAGCCGCCTCGAAGTTGCTGAAGCCCAATATCAAGGCGCCTAGATAAGTAATAAAAATGCCGAGTTGCGCAGCAGCTCCTAATAACACTGATTTGGGATTGGAAATCAGTGAAGAGAAGTCCGTCAGTGCACCAATACCAAGAAAAATCAATGGTGGAAATATACCGGAGGTGACGCCAAAATAAATCAAACTAAAAACACTATTCTGTGGAGCACCGTTTGCTACGGTATCATAAACACCCAGAGGTAAACCCTGAGGATAGGGAATGTTGCCAACAATTATGCCGAAGCCGATTGGGAGCAGCAGAAGAGGTTCATATTTTTTCGCGATTGCCAGATAAATTGCCAGACAGCCAATGATGAGCATGATTACATTACCCCATTGGAGGTTGGCGAAACCAGTTGTTTTCAGAACCTGAGAGATCAGCTGCATAGTCGTGTTCTTTCTATTCCAACTCCACGAGAATATCACCCTCATTTACCGAGTCGCCAACCCTAACCCGAATTGATTTTATTCGTCCATCCCGTGGAGCCGCAATTTCATTTTCCATCTTCATGGCTTCCATAATAATTACCTGCTGACCGATCTTGACTGAGTCGCCGACATTAACGGAAATCCTCTGAATTAGACCGGGCAGGGGAGCGATAACTGCCGCAGCGTGAGTAACCGTTTTGGGCTTGTGTAAAACCGGTCCGGATTGATTCGTGAAGGTCATTGGAACAACAGGCGCGGAGCTTTCCAGTGAAGCGATTTTTTGAGACAGGTCGGCTACCTGTTCCAGGCCAAGGTCTTTTAATCCTACGCGATAGGTTTTATCATTCAAACTTACGACTGCTTCGTAGGCGTTGAATTCTTTAATGGTGACCGCGTAAGTCTTGCCGTTTATCTCGAGTTGTAAAGTTTTTTCTTTCATCTTCAATATTTCTAAGTTGTTTTTTTCTGCTGGATCGTGTTTAGGATAATACTACAGTCAAAACTCATCTTCTGAATACTCCGGGTCGCTGACCACTTTTCCAGACGCTTTGTTGTTCACCCCGACGGAAAGTAATGGCACTTTGCAGTGGTTCGAAGTGGATCCGCCGGTAGCATTCGATGGCAATAGAAATGGCGATCAATTCCTCGTTGGATAAAATCTCTGTTTCAGGCATTCGTGTTGTGGAGGTCAGTTTAGGAGAAGCAGGTAAATTTTTTTCATGGTGTAAATATTTAAAGGTGATATTGAAGAGAAAAATTATTAGGGCAATCAAAACCAATCCGGTAAAGACGATTAACAATCCACTGATGGCGATCAGAATTCCGTTACTTTGCATTAGAGGCTCAAGCATTTAATCTCCTAAAGGGGGATATTGCCATGTTTCTTGGG
>CAZJIU010000049.1:0-16802 GCA_964546145.1 uncultured bacterium | reverse complement strand
CGGGACGCTCTCCCAGCTGAGCCTTTGCAATTAAAATTGGATTTGTGGAGCTGGACGGGATCGAACCGACGACCTCTTGAATGCCATTCAAGCGCTCTCCCAGCTGAGCTACAGCCCCTCAATTTTCAAATATGCTTTTTTTATGGTGACCTTCCCGATGGATCGGGACGCTCTTTCTGCTAAGCTACAGCCCCTGTTAAAAAGCGGCTAAAATTACAATCGGCTTGGCATAATATCAAGAACTGATTTGGACTGCTCAGCATTCAGTAGAATAAATATAATTAAATGCCATTTATCATAAAGTTCATATGTCATATATGGAAGAAATTTGTTAATTTACAAGCCGAAATTATTTGAAAAGAGAAAATCATGGGTGAGCGATTAAGGAATGTAAACCTTGCCCGCACCTCAGCCGTAGAACCGATTAAAACCATTAGCATCCAGACTGCCCACTGCCCTCAAGGTTGTGATCTCATGACCGATAAAGTCAAAATTCATAACCTCAACTCCATTTGTGTCAAGATAAAGTGGCAGGATCGTGAGGGATTACTTTATATTGATCCTCAATTTGGCAGTTATCAGCATGTTTCAGAAATTAAGGTCCCGGATGGTGAAATTGTTGAGTTCTTTTGTCCTTACTGCAGCGCATCGCTGAGAGATGAGACGCAACTCTGTCACAGCTGTTCTGCTCCACTTTTTACGATGGTTCTGCCAAATGTAGGGGAAATCTCCGGCTGTTTGCGGAAAGGCTGTTTCGAACATACTTTGAAGATTGAGAGTTTTGAGTCAATGCAACTGCAGATTGATGATAAGTTTGTGAAAGTCATTATGTAGTGTGCATAATCTCGTTAAAAAAAGACTATCATAATTCTTGTTATCCGAAGTTGAGCAGAATAAATTTACCCGAGAAATGACAGGACGAAGAAATAATATTTACTAAGTAACACTATGAATATTGCAGGTAAAGAAGTTAAGGAACTGGCTGAAAAGTACGGAACGCCGCTGTACGTTTACGATTTTTCCAAAATCCGGGAAAAAGCTCACCAGTTGAAATCCGCTTTTAGGGCTGATGATCTAGTCGTGGATTTTTACTACGCGATGAAAGCCAATTGCCATCCGGCAATATTGAGCATTTTTGCGGAGGAGGGATTTGGCACGGATTGCGTTAGTCCTGGCGAGCTGCAGCTGGCATTACGGGCAGGAATACCTCCGGAGCGAATAATTTATACCGGGAATTATGAGAGTCCGCAAGATTTGAAAGCGGCTGTTGAGGCCGGAGTAAAGATCAACCTGGACGATATCTCATCGCTATCCCGGTTGCTTAAAATCGGCAAGCCGGACTTAATCGCTTTTCGGATCAATCCAGGTAAGGGCGATGGCAAGTTTGAGCAGATAACGACCGGAGGTGAGCGGGCAAAATTTGGGATTCCTTTCAAAAAAGCAGTAATTGCCTATCAAAATGCGGTCAAAGCCGGATGTTCCCGATTCGGGGCACACATGATGACCGGCTCTGGTATTCTTAATAATAATTATTTTTCAGCAATGTTAGATTTATTCCTGAATATCCTTGGCGATATTCGAACCGCTCTGGGAATTCAATTTGAATTTATTGATATGGGTGGTGGCTTTGGGATTCCCTATTATGGTGATGATACCGAATTAGATATTGCCGGGATTGGCAAGAAAATTCTGCAAGTATTTCGGGATCAGGTGAAGAAATTGAATCTTGGTAATCCCGTCTTATTTCTTGAACCGGGTCGTTTCCTGGTTGGTGATTCGGGCTATCTCATTACTCGAGTTACCGGAATGAAGCAGAGTTATCGCAATTATATCGGTCTTGATGCAGGCTTTAACACCTTGATTCGCTCTGCGCTTTATGGTGCTCAGCATGAGATTATTATTGACGGCAAGGAGCAAGCGCCACCGGTGATGAAAGCCGATGTCTGTGGACCGATTTGCGAGAATACGGATATCTTTGTCAGGGATCGGAGTCTTCCGGAAGTGAAGGAAGGGGATTTGGCGATCTTTACCCAGGCTGGTGCTTATGGTTATGTGATGAGCATGGATTATAACTTAAGATTTCGACCAGCCGAGGTCGCGATCATCAACGGTGATGATTTTCTAATAACTCGCCGTGAAACTATTGACGATTACTATTATAGAATCCAATCATTGTAGTTAGCAGTTAATGATTTTTAGTAGATTTGTGAAAGAAGAGTGAGGATATCGTTACATTATGACTTGCAGAGCTGATAGCAAATCGCTGATTAATCGGGCCGTATTGGTTTTGAACCAAACTTATGAACCGATCCATATTTGCGATGTCAGGCGCGCAATTGTTCTGCTGATTGAAGATAAAGCCAGTATGGTTAAAACGGTCAATCATCAGGCGCTCCACTCAGTTTCTCAAGCTTTCCCGGTTCCAACGATAATTCGGATTAATAAATATGTCCGGCTGCGTAACTGGTATGCCGTTCTCAATAAAGCTAATATATTCCGGCGCGATAATTACACCTGTCAATATTGTGGTGCCCAGGATGTGCCTTTAACTGTTGATCACATTATCCCAAAAGTATTAGGTGGCAGCGAAACCTGGGAAAATCTGGTTACGGCTTGCATTTATTGTAATAATAAGAAAGGCGACCGGGCATTGGCGGAGACCGGCATGATTTTAAGGAAACGTCCGATCAGACCGCATAAGGTCCACACTTTACAGCAATTTGCCGGAGCACCGTTAGCCGAATGGCGGCCCTATCTGTTTTTGGATTAGGAAGAGGAAAGAATGAATAAGAAAGGGAAAAGAGGTCGGATTTTAAGTGGCATGCGCCCCACCGGAAAAATGCATCTCGGCAATTTCGTAGGTGCTTTGGAAAATTGGGTGGCGCTCCAGGCTGAATATGAAAATTTCCATTTAATCGCTGATTATCATGCCTTAACGACCTCTCTTGATACCGGTGCCTTACTTCAAAACACACTGGAAATGGTTACGGATTGGATTGCGGTGGGGATTGATCCGCATAAGAGTCCGATTTTTCGCCAGAGCCAGATTAAGGAGCATGCGGAACTACATTTGATTTTTTCGATGCTGATTACCACTGCTCGCCTGGAACGGAATCCTACTTTGAAAGAACAGGTCAAGGACCTCAACATTGAAAATATTATTTACGGTCATCTGGGATATCCGGTACTTCAGGCAGCGGATATTTTACTTTATAAGGGAAATTTGGTGCCGGTTGGTGAAGATCAAGCGCCACACGTCGAAATAACTCGTGAAATTGCGCGGAAATTCAATACAACCTACGGCCAGGTTTTTCCGATTCCAAAAACCAAGTTGACCAATTTTGCCCGCTTACCGGGACTGGATGGGAACAAAATGAGTAAGTCGGTCGGCAATACTGTCCTGCTTTCTGACGATCCTGATGAAATTAGGAAGAAAATGCACAAGGCTGTTACCGATCCGCAGAAGATCAGACGGGGTGATCCCGGACGACCGGAAATTTGTCTGGTTTATATCTATCATCAAAAATTCAATTCCGGCGAAGCTGCGGAGATTTATTCCGGCTGCACCTCCGGGCGGCTGGGTTGTGTGGATTGCAAGTTGAAATGTGCCACCGCAATTGCCAATTATCTCATGCCTTTTCAGGAGAAGCGCGAGTATTATGAAAATCATCCTAATGAAGTGCTGGATATTATCCGGGATGGTGAAAAACGGGCGCAGAAGGTAGCTATGGCAACTATGGAAGATGTTCACCAGGCGATGTCGCTGGGATAAAACATGAGCTATAACGTTAAACTTGATATATTTGAAGGACCACTGGATTTACTACTCTTTTTTATCAAACGCGATGAAATCAACATTTACGACATCCCAATTGCCCATATCACCCGGGAATATCTGGAATATCTGGAAGTAATGAAGCAGATGAACCTGCATCTGGCAGGTGAATTTATTCTGATGGCTGCGTTGTTGATGAGAATTAAAGTCCAGATGCTGCTGCCTCAGGAGGAAGTGGAAGTTGAAGAGGAGATCGAGGATCCGCGGACCGAGCTGGTTCGGATATTAGTTGAATACCAGAAATACAAGGATGCCAGTCTGCAGCTCAAGGAGTTAGCCGAGAGACAGTTGCGGTTCTACCCGGTAAATACCTCTTCCCAAAATTCATCCTGGGATCCGGATATTTTTTTATCGAATATCGGGTTGATAGATCTTGGAGTTGCCTTCAAGAAAATCTTGGATTTGCGAGCCCAACCTAAGTATTATGAAATTGAAATCAGCAAAGTCAGTCTAAATCAGCAGGCGCAGCTGTTGCGTACCATGTTTCTCAAGCGGAAACGGCTGCGCTTTTCCGAAATTGCCAGTGTCATGGAGGACCGGATTGAGGTAGTTGTAACTTTTTTAGCGATTTTAGAAATGGTTAGAACCAGTGAACTTCGAGTTTCCCAGAAAACCTTGTATGGTGAGATTTACCTTACCCAAATTCAAATGAAGGATAACCATGTTGTCGCAGACGCATAGGATTGTCCAAGCACTACTATTTACGGCTCAGGAGCCGCTGACCCAATCTCAGGTTGAGCTCTGTATCCAGGAGGAGGTCAATCTGGATGAAATTATCGCCGAGATCAGTGATTATTTCGAACAGGAAAAAATGCCGATTTGGATTCAGAAAATAGGTCAGGGATACCGAATTATGACCCGAGCGGAATACGAACCCTGGATTCGACGTTTGTTTCAGGATGATGGTAATGTCCGATTAACCCGAGCGGCACTGGAAATCCTTTCGATCATTGCCTATAAACAACCAATAACCCGCGGTGAAATAGATGCAATTCGAGGAGTTAGCAGCTATTTAAAGACACTTCTTGAAAAAAAATTGATAGAAATCAGGGGACGCCAGAATGGTCCGGGGAGACCGTTATTATATGGGACTACTTCTCATTTTCTCGAGTATTTCGGGCTCAATTCGATTCAGGATTTGCCGAATTTGAAAGAAGTTGAGGAGGTGGTGAACGTCGGAATCAGTGAGAATGATGAAGAAGGGCATGCGGATCAATAGGTATCTTTCACTGTGTGGCCTCGATTCCCGACGTAAATGTGAACAATATATTCTTGGACGGCAGGTTTCGGTTAACAACACTGTTGTAACTGATCTGAATGCGCTTATTTACATCGGTGACCGAGTTAAGTTTAAGGGGAAATTAGTTCAGCCGCAGGAATATGTCTATCTGTTATTAAATAAACCTAAAAATGTAATTACTTCGCTATCGGATGATAAGAAAAGGATGCATGTCGGAATGTTAATTCCCCGCCAATATGCGGTCAAACCAATCGGTCGCCTGGATCGCAATACTACCGGGGTATTATTATTGACTAATGATGGGGAACTGCATTATCGTTTGAGTCATCCAAAATTCCAGATTCCCAAGATTTATCGGGTGGTTTTAAACCGTTGTCTAACCGCTGATAATATTCAGATTATTGAGCAGGGTGTCCGCTTGGAAGAAAAAAAGATAGCTCGGGTTAAAGTAATTGAATTAAAAAATTCCAAAGATCAGACGGAGCTAATTCTCGAGCTGAGAGAGGGAATTAACCGTGAAATTCGGCGTCTATTTCAGGTGCTGGGTTTTAAGGTGAGTGAACTGGAGCGGATCCGGTTTGCCGGTATTAGTGCCGCAGGTTTACAATATGGGCAATGGCGATTTTTGACAGCGGAAGAGGTGAACTCACTGAAAGCTCAGTGTCAATTGATTTAATCAAGGAATAAGTTTGTTTTTAGAGGATTTAAAATTAAATTTACGCGCTTTTTAAACGGTGATAGATGGGAATAATTGTCGCAATTGATGGTCCGGCTGGTTCCGGTAAAAGCAGTACCGCCCGGGAAGTCGCCCGGTGTCTTGGTTTTACTTATATTGATACTGGGGCGATGTATCGCAGTGTAACCCTGGCGGCTATCCGCCAAAATATTGATATCCAGGATGAGGCGAAGGTGACGCGAATTGCCGAACAGAGTCGGATTCAGTTCAAATGGATAAATGGTCGGTATTGTACCTTTTTAAATGACGAAGATGTCAGCGACACAATTCGCTCGAGTGATGTTGCTAAACAGGTCAGCCCGATCAGCGCTATTCCGGGAGTGCGCCAGGTGATGGCTGAGCGTCAACGGCAGATGGCTCAGAACGATAATGTAGTAATGGAAGGTCGGGATATCGGCACTAACGTTTTTCCAAATGCAAATTTCAAATTCTACTTAGATGCTGACATCCGGGTACGAGCCCAGCGACGAGAGAAGGATTATCATGAGATTGGGCAGGATCTAATCCTTGATCAGATAGTTAGCGAACTGGAAAAGAGGGATCGAATTGATTCTTCCCGCCAGCATTCGCCACTGAAAAAAGCCGAAGATGCCATTACTATTGACACAACCCATCTAACCTTTGAGGAACAGGTCACTAAAATCGTGAAATTGATTCAACAATAATCTTTTTCATATCATTGGGAATTTACTTCCCAATAGAGATAAGAGGATAATATTAACCCAAAACCTAAGGAACTTATTTTATGACCGAAGAAGAAAAAACATTAACCCCTAACCCTTCAGAAGATAACGAAACCAGTTCTGATACCATCTCTTCTGAAGAACAGCAAGCTGAAAAAGTCCCAGTTGACCTCAATGTTGAAGAAGTGAAAGTCAAAGAACCAATAGATGAGGAAGTAATTATCGAAGGTAATTATAAGACCGAGGTAGTTAGCAGTGGTCCATTATCTGAAGAAATCCGCGTGATTGATATCGAGGATTTGCATAAAATCAAAGAACGCCAATATCAGGATCAGGAAAAAGTGTATGAGAGTTCCTTGAAAAATTTATCCGAGGAACAGCGCGTTATTGGTTCAATTGTCTCGATCAGTGATAATGAAATAATGATGGATGTCGGCTTTAAATCCGAAGGTATTATTTCGCGGGATGAATTTGAAGAAGGTGAGACACCCAAAATTGGTGACCAAATCGAAGTTTTTGTGGATGTATTGGAAGATGAGGAGGGCCAGATGAGGCTTTCCAAACGCAAAGCCGATTTTATGCGGGTTTGGGAACGCGTGCGGGATATCTATAACAACAACGAAAATATTGAAGGTCGGATTACCAACCGCATCAAGGGTGGAATGGTGGTTGATATTATGGGCATTGATGCCTTTTTACCCGGCTCGCAGATTGATATTCGCCCGGTAACCGATTTTGATTCGTATGTTGGTAAAACTTTTGAGTTCAAGATCGTCAAGCTCAATGATCTGCGGAAGAATGTCGTCTTAAGTCGTAAAGAAATCCTGGAGGAGAGCATGAAGGAAAAACGTGAAGATCTGCTCTCTAAGATTAAAATTGGCGATGTCTTGAAAGGGCGCGTGAAGAATATCACCGACTTTGGTGTTTTTATTGATCTCGGTGGATTGGATGGTCTGTTACATATTACCGATCTTTCCTGGGGCCGAGTCAATCATCCTAAAGAAGTTGTTAAAATAGACGATGAATTGACTGTAAAGGTCATAGATTATGATCCCGAAAAGCAGCGGGTATCTTTGGGATTAAAGCAACTGACTCCACATCCCTGGGAGGGAGTTGAAGAGCGCTATCCGGTCGGTTCGGTAGTCAAAGGTAAAGTAGTAAATATTGCTAATTATGGCGTATTTGTGGAATTGGAAAAAGGGGTAGAAGGTCTTATTCACATTTCGGAAATATCCTGGACCCAACACATTAAGCACCCCTCGGAAGTCTTTAGTCTGGGTGAAGAAATCGAGGCAAAAGTCCTTAATATTGATACCGAAGAGCGTAAAATTTCGTTGGGCTATAAGCAACTTGAGCCCGATCCCTGGCAGAGTATCGAGCAGACTTACGTTCCGGGTTCGATTCACAAAGGAATTGTCCGCAATCTTACTCCCTATGGTGTTTTTGTGGAATTGCAGGAAGGGATTGACGGTTTTGTGCACATTTCTGATTTGTCCTGGATAAAAAAATTTCGTCATCCACGCGAAATGTTTAAACGAGGTGATGAAATTAATGTTAAAATTATGGAAGTTTCCAAAGAGAATCGCCGGATTACGCTGGGTGTAAAACAGATTGAAGAAGATCCGTGGCCAATGATTCAGGACCTTTATGCGGAGGGATCTATCGGCATGGGCGAAGTAGCTAAAATCACTGATAAGATGATAATAGTTAATCTGGAGCATGAGGTTGAGGGCATTGTACCAATTGGTCAAATACCTAAGAAGGATCGGAAAGATCTAAGTAAAGTAATCAAGATTGGTGATAAGCTGGAGTTAAAGGTTCTGGAGGTAAATAAAAACGACAAGCGGATTATCCTCTCCCGCGAACAGGCAATTCCCCAAGAGCCGAAAGATGAGGTCGAAGCGTACATAATGAAACAGGCAAGTCCGGTGGATAAGATTGAAATTCCGGAGGAAATCCGGGAAAAGATTGCCGTTTCGGAAAAGGTTGAGCCAAAGGCTAAAGCGGCAAAACCAAAGAAGGTGACGAAAAAGGCGACTGTTAAAAAGGTCAAGCAAGTAAAGCCCAAAGTCGCTCAGAAAGAGGAAACAGTAGAAAAAAAGCCGGTAAAAAAAACTGCAAAAAAGCCAGCCAAAGCCACTAAGGTTAGCAAAGAAGCTAAGACCACAGGTAAAAAAGCCGTCAAAAAGGTTGAAAAAGAGCCGGCCACCAAAACAAAAAAAGTATCCAAGAGCTCAAAATCGGGGAAAAGTGCCAAGTCGGCATAAGTGTAACTCTTTAGATAACCGGTAGAGAAAATATAGGGGCTTGTAAATAATGAGCCCCTGTATTATTTTCAGTTAGTTAAAATTTCAAAGTGTGAGATTGAAAAATGGCTAAAGAAACTTTATTATCGAATGCTGGCAGCAAGTTTAAAGACTGGTTTATAAAAAATCCAGGTATGAAAATCACAATTTTATTGTTTGCGATACTCGTCTGGTTTTTTATTATTCTTGGTAATCAGTACAATTATACTATCAATACGACTTTGGAAATTCGCAATATCGAGGAGGGCAAGACACTCAAGGAAAAATTACCCGGGACGATTCAGGCGAACTTCTATGGCAAGGGGATTGATCTTTTTTATCTGCTGATTTCGCCAAAATCCTCGTTTAAATTTGTTCTCGATATTGAAAATATTCACTGGTTTTATGACTTTCATCTCAATGAATATTTTGCCGATAATCCGGAGAAAATCATTCTTCCGCGGAATGTAAATGTTAATTTTAATCGGATTGAGTATCCGGAATCTATAAGGGTAGAGCTGGATCGCCTTGATTTTGTGAAAATTCCAGTTCGCTATCAATTAGATATTAAGACTGATCCGGGCTATATCACCGTTGGTAATCCAATTGTTATTCCTGATAGCGTAATTGTGAGTGGGCCACGCACTTATGTAAAAAAGTACAAAGAGGTCTATTCTCGAAAGTTTAGTACCCGGAATGTTACTGCACCGGTCGAAACGGATCTGGATTTAGTAATATCTGAAGCTGATAACATTGAGGTTTCGCGGTGTAAAATTCACTTGTTTCAGGCGATTGAGCAGATAGGGGAAGGGATTGTTACCAATATTCCAGTCGAATTAATTGGAGTACCCGCAGGGATTACAGTTCAAGTTGCGCCCTCGGAAGTATCGCTTACTATCTCAGCCGCCGTAAGTTGGTTGAAAGATATTCAACCGGAAGATATTAAAATTTATTTTGATTTTAATAAGAATTGGCGGGATGGGGAAAGCTATTATACTCCAACTATTGAACTTCCTCCGGGAATTATCAGCTGGAGCGAAATGACGCCGCGGCAAATCGAAGTGAGAATTATTCGGGAGAGTAATTACTGAGTGAAAATTTTGGGGGTTGAAACATCGTGTGATGAAACGTCGGTAGCAATTCTGGCGGAGCATTCAGTGTTAGTGAATTTAGTAAGTTCGCAATCCCTTCACCAGCAATATGGTGGTATTGTTCCGGAATATGCCTCGCGGGAGCACCTGCGAATCATTCAGAATATGATAACCGAAGCCCTGGCAAAATCTGGCTTAACGATTCAGGATATTGATGCGATCGCAGTGACTCAGGGACCCGGCCTGATGGGAGCTTTACTGGTAGGTCTGAGTTTTTGCAAGGGACTGGCTTACGTCAGCGGTAAACCGCTAATCGGAGTAAATCATGTTGAAGGTCATATCATGGCCAACTTTTTAGATCACCCGAATCTTAAATTTCCATTTCTCAGTCTTTTGGCTTCCGGTGGGCATACCTTACTGGTGAATGTCCAGAATTTTCAGGATTATGAAATCTGGGGGCGCAGCTTAGATGACGCCGCGGGAGAGGCATTCGATAAAGCCGCCCGGATATTACAATTAGGATTTCCAGGTGGCCCGTTGGTTGATAAGTTGGCAGCCACTGGCAATTCGGAGTTCTTTCCTTTCCCCCGGGCAAAGACCAAGCGTGAAAATCAGGATTTTAGCTTCAGCGGATTGAAAACCGCTATTCTCTATTTGGCGAGACAGAAAGGCAACGATTGGGTTCAAGAACATGTTGCTGATCTGTGTGCCTCTTACCAGGAAGCTATTATTGAAATGTTACTTACCAATACTCTGAATGTTGCCCGGCAAAGAAATGTATACCGCCTGGTGCTGGCCGGTGGAGTTGTGGCGAATTCTCGTTTAAGGTCAGTTTTTCAAAATGCCGCGCTTCGGGAAGGTCTGGAGATTTATTTTCCATCATTAAAATATTGTACTGATAACGCAGCAATGATTGCATATACCGGGACTGAGCTGTTTAAACGTCATCAATTCTCATCCTGGGATATTTCAGCGATTCCCAATCTCCCGCTTACTTCTGATAATTAATGCAGCAGTTGACTATTCAATTTCAGAATTTAAATCTGTGGATTCTGTTGATCTTTGGAATATTTACGGTAATTCTGTTTTTTATACTTCGGAGAAGTGATCGAATAGCCGGGCAGTGGCAGTGGATTTTATTGCTAATTCGCTTTTTAATTTTATTATTGATATTAGTTATTATCGTTAAACCGATTGTAAAGTGGACATCAATGCGGCAGCTCGATCCGGAAATTAAAGTCTTTGCGGATCAGTCTGCCAGCATGCTGAAACACGAGAATATCTCGCGGGATTCGATCATCACTTTAGTTGATCAGCTTCAATCTGAATTCCGGAAACGGGGATTCGGAGTTACAATTTATCCCTTCAGCAGTGATATTGCCGATAATCCTGTATCAATGAAGGAGCTCCAATTTAACCAAAACGGGACCGATCTATCAAAGGTGCTTAGCAAGGGAATTCGTCAATCCGCGAATAATAATGTAGGTGCCGGCATTCTAATTACCGATGGTGTATTTACTCAAGGCGAAGATCCAATGCTGATGGATATTCAATCTGATTTTCCAGTGTATACAATTGGAATAGGGGATAGCATTCCGGCCTTTGATCCAGCTGTGCTTGAGATAACGATTCCTGCAATCGTGACTGCTGGTGATACAGTAACTGTTGAAGCCCGAATATTACCACTGGGGCGCTCCAAAACGATCCAGGTTTTTCTTCACGAAGGAAAACAAAGAATTCAAACTAAAAAGATTAAAACCACCAGTCAGAATTTGTATCAAACGGTCAGATTTGAGATTGTGGTTGATAAACCGGGAATATTCCAGTATAGTGTCATGATTGATACGACGCAGGATAAAAATCCGTATAATAATCTGCGCTCGGCTTCCGTTCGTGTGAAACCCAGCCGGACGACTATTGTTTTAATCCAGGGATGGGCAAGTTTTGAAGCGCGTTATTTTAAACGACTGCTGCGATCAATTCCGGGATTAAAGATTATCAGCCTGCTTGACACACAATCGGGTTGGTACTTGATTGATTCCGAAGACCCTTTTCGCGAAAAATGGGATGCGGTAGCACTTTTTGGATTCCCAACTTCAAATACGAGTTTGAAGATTTTGAATTCGGTTCGGGAGAAAATTACTCGGGATCATCCTGCGATTTATATTCAGTACTTGAAGGGACTTGACTTTGACAGATTGGAGCAATTACTCGGTGAGCAAGTGTTTTTATCATATGTAATTGATCAAAATAATCATTCAATAACCGTGCAAATCGCTGAGGAGCAACGTAGTCACCCAATTGTCAGAGACCTGAATAATGATTTAACTCTTAAAAGTGGTTGGTCAGAACTTCCGCCAATCGGGATGCCATTTCGGAATTTTATACTAGCTGATTATTTTAAAGTGGTAATTTCAAGTGTAGGAAGTCAATCCTTGCCGGTTCTAGCCGTCGGCTCGACCCCAAAAAACCGAATGGTAGTAGTGACCGGAATTGACCTCTGGCGCTGGGATATGATGACTATGGAAAGCGAAAATCATTCACTATATTCTGAACTGGGAAAGAATCTGATTAAATGGCTGACGGATACTTTGAGCACCTCTAATCTCCAACTCTCAATAAATAAAAAGATTTTTTTAACCGGTGAGGTTGCTGAGGTAAAAGGGATTGTGTCAGATATTCAGGGTAATCTAGTCAAGAACGCTGTCATTAATGCCCAATTAGTGGATGCGAGGAACAATTCTTTACCGTTCCTCATACAATGGGAAGGATTTCAATACAGGGGATCAGTCCCAATGCAGGCGGAAGGTGAGTATAAAATTGAAGCAGTTGCATTTATCGGTGGTAATCCAGTTGATGATTTTCAGCAAAAAGTTGCCGTGCTGGAAAATTCAATTGAGAGTCAATCCCTTCGATTAAATGTCGAAGCGTTGCGTTCGATTGCACAAAAAACCGGAGGTAAATATTATCCGAGTAACAGAATAGAATCCATTGCCGATTCTGTGCCTTTTAATAAGGTGAAGCTGAATAGAGTTCACGAATTAAAACTATGGCGTTGGAGGGGGATATTTATAATATTAATACTCTTGTTTTTTACCGAATGGACTATTCGACGAATAGTTGGCTACCAGTAGAATTTTCTTGCGATTTTGACCTTTGGGAGCCAAATTTCAGCATGTTAGCGACGGAAGGATTGAAAGAGGTCGAATAAAGTCATTGCTAATTAGCGGCAGATCGTAACACCTACATCCCAATTTTAAAGAAGTCTTTGATCGTTCGTAAGGGAGAATTTTTATGGAAAAAATTGTAATGATTGGAACTGGCTATGTTGGATTAGTATCTGGAGCGGGGCTGGCCGATTTTGGTAATGAGGTTATCTGTGTTGATGTTGATCAGGATAAAATTAATAAACTGAATAATAACATCCTGCCGATCTATGAACCGGGATTGCTGGATGTCGTAAAACGGAATGTTGCTCAAAAGCGTCTGTTCTTTGCGACCAACCTTGAAGATGCATTGCGCCAAGCACGGGTGATCTTTTTAGCAGTTCCGACTCCCTCTGCTCCTAACGGCGAGGTTGACCTATCCTACGTTTTTGCAGTAATTGATAAACTTGCTGAAGTAATTGCTGATTATAAAATCATCGTTACTAAAAGTACAGTTGCGGTTGGTACCGGTGATCAAATCTGCGAACGACTTTTAAGTCGGGGAGTTGCCCAGGAGTTGTTTGATATCGTTTCCAATCCGGAGTTTTTGCGGGAGGGATCGGCCGTCAATGATTTTATGCGACCGGATCGGGTGATTCTGGGCACCAGTTCGGCAAAAGCGTTAGAAGTCATGAAGGGTATTTATCGCTCGCTTTACCTGATTGAAACTCCGATTGTAGCTACCGATGTCCGTACGGCGGAGATGATTAAATATGCCTGCAATGCATTTCTGGCAACCAAGATTTCCTTTATTAATGAGATTGCTAATCTTTGTGAAAAGGTAGGAGCGAATGTTCAGACGGTAGCGAAAGCGATGGGATTAGACGGGCGCATTTCATCGAAATTTTTACACGCCGGTCCGGGTTTCGGCGGATCATGTTTTCCTAAGGATACATTGGCGTTGACAAAAATTGCTGAAAAAGCAGGTTCCCAGGTTTCAATTGTCGAGGCAGTAATTAAGGTTAACGAAAAACAAAAATTACGAGTGGTTGAAAAATTGTTGAATTTTATCCCCAATTTAAAGGGCAAAGCAATTGGGTTATTAGGCTTGGCTTTTAAACCTAATACCGATGACGTCCGCGATGCTCCAGCCCTGACAGTAATTTCAGAAATTTTAAAAAGAGGTGGGCAAATCAAAGCCTATGATCCGGCAGCAATGGAGGAGATGCGGAAACATTTCCCGGAAATTACTTATGTTGCCAGTTCCGAGGATGCAGTTAAAAATGCCCATGCAATAATTATCCTGACCGAATGGAATGAATTTAGAAACATGAATCTGGATTATATCAAATCGGTGATGAAGAAGCCAGTCATGATTGATGCAAGGAATATTTACGAGCCGGAGCTTGTTCTGGAAAAGGGTTTTTATTATGATTGTATTGGTAGGAAAGTTGGTTAATAAAGTTATTAGTAGTCATAAGTTCGCTTTGCTCACGTTATTTGTAGTATAAAACTTCGATAGTCGAATAATGAAATTAGAAGATTTAAATGTTTATCAATTGTCAATGGAAATTGGAGAGAAAATATGGAATATTACTCTCAAATGGGATTATTTTTCAATTGATACCATAGGTAAACAATTGGTTAAAGCAGTAGATTCGATAGCAGCGAATCTTAGCGAAGGATTTGGCAGGTATCATTATAAAGACAGGAAGAATTTCTGTTACTATGCAAGAGGTTCTCTATTCGAAACTAAGACCTGGTTAATCAAGGCTAATAATCGCAATTTATTGCCTGAAAATGAATTTCATATATTCTTAAATGAAATTGAAATTCTAGGCGTGAAATTAAATAATTACATTAATTCTATCGGTAAAACAACAAATGACCAAAATTAACCATAAATAACTACGAATCACTAATAATGACTATAATTTCTATTTATTTATAAATTTTGAGAATATTGGAAAAAGATGAAACATGAATAACAAGAAGATATATATAGTAACAGGTGGTGCCGGTTTTATCGGTAGTAATTTTATTCATTATTTGTTTGAAAAATATGCCGACCTCAGAGTCGTCAATCTGGATAAGTTGACCTATGCCGGCAATCCGGCGAATCTGAATGATCTGAGAGATAATCCAGATTATATTTTTGTCAAAGGTGACATTTGTGATGCTCAGATTGTCAGGCATATTTTTCAGGAATATAAACCGGATTATCTGATAAATTTTGCTGCAGAAAGTCATGTGGATCGCAGCATTAGCGACGCTGAAGATTTCATTCGTACAGATATGTATGGAGTGTATGTATTACTGGAGGCTTGCCGGGAATTTGGAATTAAACGATTTATCCAGATTAGTACCGATGAAGTCTACGGCTCAATTGAATCCGGCTCATTTGACGAAGAATCGCCGCTCAAACCGGGTAATCCCTATTCGGCTAGCAAAGCAGGTGGTGATCGGCTAGCGTATTCCTATTTCAATACTTACAGCTTACCGATTATCATTACTCGCGCCTCGAACAATTTTGGTCCTTATCAATATCCGGAAAAACTGGTTTCATTGTTTGTTACCAATGCAATTGAAAATAAATCCCTGCCGCTATATGGTGATGGAAAAAATATACGCGATTGGTTGTTTGTGAAGGATCATTGTCAGGCGATTGATTTCTTGATTGAAAAAGGGGAAGTCGGTGAGGTTTATAATATCGCCGGTGGCAACGAGAAGGAGAATATTGAAATTGTTCGATTGATTTTAAAATTTACCGGAAAAACAGAATCATTAATCAAAATGGTGCCGGATCGGCTTGGTCATGACCGCCGCTACTCTCTCGATGCGGGTAAATTATATCGTTTGGGCTGGAAGCAGAAGTATTCTTTTAATCAAGCGATGCAAGTAACAGTGCAATGGTATGTTGATCATCTGGAATGGTGGCAGCCATTGAAAAGTGGAGAGTATCTGGAATATTATAAAAACCATTATCCTGAAGGGATGAATTAAATGAATGGTAGAGGACAGAATAGATTTTTAAAAATATTGCGATATGGTAGAGGAAAATTGAAGAGAAATAAGATATTTTATATCCTTTTTATGTTTATTTTTTCTATTTCAATTGTCGGTCAAATTTCAGATAAAGATAAACTAAAAGAGGAGGCAAGTGAACTTAAAATTGATCAGAATCAGCTGTTTTTTATGGATTCGAAGCAAGCTTTTCTGTTAGAAAAAAGTGTTGATCCTGATAAATATATTCTTGGTCCCGGAGATCGAATTTGTATTAGTGTTATTACTGAACAAATTCAGTATTTCGAGATCGTAATAAGTCCGACAGAAGATTTAATAATACCTGGGATAGGAATAATAAATGTCAGCGGTATGAAGCTCGGGAAAGTTCAACAGGAAATCGAAACGTATATTAAAGCAAAAGTATTTCAAAATGCCAAAGTCAGTGTTGGGATAAAAAACCTCAGGTCTTTCAAAGTTCAGGTCATTGGTGCTATTAGGAAACCGGGATTTTATAAAGTTACTCCGGTAGATCGGCTTGATGATCTGCTCGGCATGGCTGGCGGAGTACATCAGCTGGCAAGAGAGTTCGATATAACAATCAAGCATAAAGACAATTCTGAGATTAAGGTTAATTTCCTAGATTTTTTTAGAACGGGAAATCTGAATAATAATCCAACTCTTACCGAAGGCGATCAGATCATTATTCCTTTTACCAATATTCAGGAAGAGGGAATTGTTATTCGTGGTTCGATAACCGGTCGGGGTTATGATATTATTGAG
>CAZJIU010000048.1:0-16872 GCA_964546145.1 uncultured bacterium | reverse complement strand
AATTCATTGGAATAAAGAGTATCGGTTAATGGCTCCCAATAATGACCGGTGTTAAATCGAATAAATAATCTATATTGTCCCTGTTCCGAAGGAACCCACCAGTAACTATGGAAAACCTCACCGAAATTCACTTGTGGTGGACCATCAATAATGCTTGAATTATCTGCAGAATAATACAGGTCCCAGACGTCATCTGTTTTCTTTTCGATATGCGGTCTAATATGTAATTCACCCTGTAGAGTGATCTGAGTATATTCATAATTCCGCAATGTGATATCGAGATAATAATTTGGATAACCATCAATGACGCTATAAGTAACTTTTCCGGTTATTGCCGACAAACAGCCCTCCAATGTAACATTCACGATCTTGCTGGTATCCACTTCATATCCGGCTTTATCATGTACATTACATAATATCAGATATTTGCCATCGAGTTTTCCCGGTTGCCAGACGGCAGCTTCTCCTCCTCTGATAAATTCTCCCCGATTCAGGTTATAGAAAACATCATAATCCTCACCACTTGAGTCGTTGGTGATTTTAAACGAAGCCCACTCATAATAAAGTGAATCATTGTCAGGGTCCTGAGCATGACAGGTAAAATCTATCGTGCCACAGATTGACACCGTATCAGCGGCAGACCCGAATGATACTATCGTTGGGGGCTGATTGGTTTTGATTTTGAGATTAGGGTAGGATTTGCCATTGGTAATTTGATCTTCAGAACCGCAAGAAGAAATTATCAAAAACGATGAAAACACAAAATTCACGCTTAAAATAAATTTCATGTTTCTCATTGCTATGACCTCTTTTCAACTTAGTTAAAAGTGATTCAAGCACCTATAAAAATTGAAAACGCATAAAATCCGCTTTCATTTAGGTCTCAAGCAGATTTAGATTTCAATTTCAAGAAAAAGTAAAAAACAGAGAACCGTTTTATCGAACCTATAAGTCTGTAAAAATATTACTGGTTATTTTAGCATCTGTCAAGGATTTATTTTCGGTAAGGATACCTAACCGATATTCATCCCTGTAAAATTAATCCACTCTGGGACAGATTAATATTTGGACTGCAGCGGAAAACCACAATCAATCTTTATTAAATCACCGATTAAAGGCTCTCATGAGGGTAGGAAAGTAATTGGGCTGGTTAGCGAAGGATTCGTAGGAAAAGAACACCAGGTTGTTGAAACCGTTGGAGTGGGCGATCAGCACTTTGGTCAGAGCATCGTACCTGCCCTGATTATAGACGGCGATGCCCATCCAGATTTTATCCTTGAGAATCAACGGATCGAATTTATTCAGGATTTCTTCGAATTGCTCGGAACTCTTAGTATAGTTCATCGGCACCGCAAAATCGAGGTAGGCACTTTTTAGCCATTTTTCCCAGTCCTGATAGAAGTAATAACGCGCTTCGACCGGATCCGGCTTGACGGCAGCGCTCAGCGCTATCGGTTTCCGGGTCGCAATAATTACCTCCCGTGCATCTATGACCAGTTCGGTTATGGCATCCCGCCTGAAATCGTTCCATTTCTCCATTAGTTGTTCGATGGTTTTTGCTTCCATGCCTGAAAAGAAAGATTTATTGGTAATTGATAAAAGGATGGGGTCTACTCCGTAAATATCCTTGAATCGCTGTCGTCCGACTTCATTGAAATCGTAACTGTCTTTAGGATAGCGAATATAGTCCAGGTGAACACCATCAACATTATATTTTTCGACCAGTTCCCGGATTATCTCGACCAGATAGGTTTTTACTTCCGGCACCAGCGGCGAAAGATAAACACCCTCGATATTATTATCTCTGAATTCCTTCTCCTTGCGATGGATATCCTTCTTGCCGTCAGAATCCACGGTGCACCATTCCGGATGCTGCAAGAGCAAATGCTGCGGATCGGTGGGTTTATCATCCGAAGACCATAAAATGTAGGTATTCAGCCAGGCATGCACCTTAATATTCCGCGGATGAGCCTGTTCAAGAATATATTGCAACGGATCGAAAGACGGATCAACGATAGCCGGTGACAAAGGCACAATCGAAGATCGGTAAAAGGCATCTCCCCGCCCCCTGACCTGGACGAATAAATCGGTAAAGCCGTTCCGTTCCGCAAAATTGATGAACTGATCTACCGACTCTTTCTTAAGCAGTTGGTCGCGGATGATCCACATTCCCCGATGAGTTGCTTCTGCCGCTGGCACTTTGTTACCGGCACCAAATAACAAAAGGGCAGTGAAAAGTACTGCCCTAAATAAGCTAATTTGATGATTAATCACGGTTCTATCCGGTGTTATTAGGCTGATTTCTCCTCCTTAGCCTTGGTATCTTGCGGCGGCTCATTTTCCTCCGTCTGCTCCGGGGCTACTTCCTTCTCTTCCGGCTTTTCAGCTTTCTTTGGTCTGGTGCGTTTTTTCGTTCCTTTCTCTTCCGCTTTTTCCTTCTGAGCGGGAGCCTTTTTTGCAGCCGGTTTGGCAGCTTTCTTCTCTCCAGGAAGTTTATAATCCACAAATTCGATTAATGATACCGCAGCACAGTCATTATCCCGGAAACCTAATTTGACGATTCGAGTATATCCGCCATTGCGATTGGTATATTGCGGAGCTATATGTTCAAACAGCGTCTTGACCAGATCACGGTTCTGGAGTACCCGATAGGCAAGTCGGCGATGATGGACGGTTCCGCGTTTGGCATGAGTGATCAATCGTTCCACCACCCGGCGCAGTTCTTTGGCTTTGGCATCGGTAGTCTTGATTTTGCCATGCTGGATCATAGCTGCGGCAAGGTTCATTAATAAAGCTTTCCGGTGACTTGCGGTTCGTCCCAGTTTGGCTACCCGTTTCTGATGGCGCATTATTGAATTCTCCTTAGGTTAATTATTCGTTCTTCTCAGTCAGATAACGGTCAACGTCCAGACCGAATTCGAGGTTCATCTCTTTGAGCTTAGCCATCAATTCGTTGAGTGACTTGCGGCCGAAGTTTTTAAACTTAAGCATTTCAGATTCTTCCCGGGAAACCAGATCGGCGATAGTTCTGATATTATTGGCTTTCAGACAATTATACGAACGAACCGAGAGTTCCATCTCATCAACACTCTTGCGCAACAAATTACGAATTCTGATGACATCCTCATCGGGGGCTTCCATTGGAATTTCCAGCGGTGCGGCTTCGATGCTGGAGAACAAGGTAAAGTACTCGATTAGCAGCTTGGCAGTATAATCCATAGCCTCCTCCACTGCAATACTACCGTCAGTTCGCAGGGTAATGCTTAGCTTCTCCAGAGTTTCGCGAGCCGTTCCTGGTAAGGCTTCCACTTTATAAGCACACTCCTTGATCGGCGAAAAAATTGAATCAATGAAGATTGTGCCAATTGGGTAATCTGGCGTCCGATTCTTCTCTGCTGCCACCCAGCCAACACCGCGCGTAATTCTAATTTCCATCGTAATGTCAGCTTTTTCATTCATTTCACAAATATGCAGCTCGGGATTTAAAACTTTGAATTGAGTTGTACTTTTTTCGATATCGCCGGCAACAAATTTGCCTTCGCCTTTGAAATTCAGGATTACTTTGTCCGGTTTCAGATCGAACAACTTAAAACGCACCTGCTTGAGGTTCAGGATAATGTCTGAGACATCTTCGACAACACCGGGAATTGTCGCAAATTCGTGCAACACCCCATCAATTTTGATGGATGAGATTGCCGCTCCGGGAATCGAAGTAATTAAAACTCTTCTTAAAGCATTTCCGATAGTTGTGCCAAATCCTCTTTCCAGCGGTTGAACAATATACTGACCGTAGGTATCCGATGAAATTTCTTTGATTACTCTAGCCGAGATTGGTTCCTGTGTGGTCATTCTTTTCCTCTTGGTTTATTTAGAATAGAGTTCCACGACCAATTGTTCATTGACGTCAACACCCATTTGATCTCTTTCGGGCACCTGGATAAATACGCCCTGCATTTTGGCTTTATCGAGGATCAACCAGGGCAGATCATGATCGCCGTGGATTCGTTTCATGGATTCATGAATAATGGCTAATTTTTTACTGGGCTCGCGCACCTGAATCACATCGCCTGCCTTGCATTGGTAAGACGGAATATCAACTATTTTCCCGTTCACTAAGAAATGGCGATGACGCACCAGTTGGCGGGCCATTGCGCGCGATGAGGCAAAACCAATTCGATAGACAACGCTATCCAGACGACTTTCCAGTATTTGCATTAATTCGGTGCCAGTCACGCCCTTTTCACCAACCGCTTTTCTAAAATAGCGTCTAAACTGCTTTTCTAAAATACCATACATGCGTTTAATTTTCTGCTTTTCGCGCAATTGCAAACCGTAGTTCGATAACCGACGATGACTGGTTTGACCATGCTGTCCGGGTGCATAACTCTTGGTTTCGAAGGAACATTTGGTGGTGCTGCAACGGTCACCTTTTAAAAATAGCTTCGTTCCTTCACGACGACACAATTTACATACTGCACCAGTATATTTTGCCATTGATTCTACTCCTAGCTGTTTATACTCTCCTCCGTTTGGGCGGCCGACAGCCGTCATGCGGAATGGGAGTTACATCCTTGATCGCGAATACCTGTAATCCTGCCAGGCTCAGGGCTCGAATGGCAGCTTCTCGACCAGCTCCCGGCCCTTTGACGCGAACTTCGACCCGATTCAATCCCAGATCCAGCGCTTCCCGCGCAGCTTTGTGGGCAGCTTGCTGAGCGGCAAAGGGAGTATTTTTGCGGGAGCCCTTAAAGCCGACCGTTCCTGCTGATGCCCAAGAGATTACATTGCCATAGTTATCCGTCAAGGAAATGATTGTATTGTTAAAGGTTGCCTGAATTGTCGCAATACCTTCGGCGTCAACCTTAATCTTTTTCTTTTTCTTCGTTACAGTACGTTTGGGTGGCAATTCGGAAACCTCCTATCCTAACCTTTCTTTCCAACTTTTACTTTCTTGCGACTGACTGTTCTGCGGGGACCTTTGCGGGTACGGGCGTTAGTCTTGGTCCGTTGTCCTCTGACTGGTAAGCCGCGGCGATGGCGTAATCCACGATAACAGCCGATATCCATCAGGCGCTTAATATTCATCTGAAATTCGGTCCGCAGACTTCCTTCGACCTTCAGTTCATTACTAATAACTGTCCGGATTTCATGAACCTGTTCTTCCGACAGATTCTTGGTTCGGATTTCCGGATCAACTTTAGCCTTCGCTAAAATCCGCAGCGCCATCGTCCGACCGATACCAAAAATATAGGTCAATGCTATCTTGATCTTCTTATCATTCGGTAAATCAACACCTGCAATTCGAGCCAAATCGTCCTCCTACTCCGCTATTAGCCTTGTCGCTGTTTATGTTTGGGATTAGGGCAAATTACGCGCACAACACCCTTCCTACGGATGATTTTACATTTATCACAAATTTTTCGTACCGATGCTCTTACTTTCATAGTGATTCCATTCTATTTATAACGATAGGTAATCCTGCCTCTGGTCAAATCATAAGGTGACAATTCTAACGAGACCTTATCACCGGGCAAAATCTTGATAAAGTGCATCCTCATTTTGCCCGAGACATGAGCCAGTACTTCATGACCGTTTTCCAGTACGACCCGAAATGAAGCATTCGGCAGGTTCTCCTTGATAGTACCATCAACTTTAATTAATTTTTCCTTTGCCATAGAATTACCCAGCTTTATTAGTTGATAAAATTAGAGGATCGTTTTCCCTAATTACAATTGTATGCTCAAAATGAGCCGAGGGTTTATGATCCGCAGTGACAATCGTCCAGCCATCCTCAAGCATATAAACTTCAAAGGTCCCGGCATTGACCATCGGTTCAATTGCCAGACACATTCCCGGTTTGAGTACCGGTCCTCTGCCTGGCTCACCGTAATTAGGGACTTCGGGAGCCTCGTGCAGGTGCGTTCCTATGCCATGACCTACCAATGTTCTAACTACCGAAAAACCATTGGCTTCGACGTGATTCTGCACCGCATTACCAATATCCGAAAGTCGCTTTCCTGCCCGTGCTACGGCAATTGCCTGATATAGAGATTCCTCGGTAATCCGCATCAATCTCTGTTTTGCTTCATTTACTTCGCCCACTGCAAAAGTTAAAGCCGCATCGCCAAAATAACCATCCTTCTCGGCTCCCACGTCAATTCCGACAATTTCTCCCTCTTTCAATACCCGGGCTGAGGGTATTCCATGAACTACCTGTTCATCAATACTAGTGCAGATACTTGCAGGATAGCCATTAAATCCTTTGAATGCCGGCCTTGCGCCTTGACTGTGAATAAATTCTTCCGCCAGTTTATCCAGCGACTTAGTCGTCACTCCTGGACGGATCTCTGATCCTAATAAACAAAGAGTTTGATAAACGATCTGGTTGCTCTCCCAAATTTTCTCAATCTCAGCCTGGGATCGAATATAGACCATACGGGCTTACCGACGACGACCCTTCAATTTTCCACTTTTCAAAAAGCCATCATAATGTCTCATCAGCAGATGAGATTCGATCTGCTGTAATGTATCCAAGGCAACACCCACGATAATCAATAAGCTGGTGCCGCCAAAAAAAGATGCCAACTGATAATCCAAATTCATCACCTTCATCAGGATGTACGGAAAAACGGCAACGAAAGCTAGAAAGATCGAGCCCGGCAGTGTAACTTTAGTCAGAATATTATCAATAAACTCTGAGGTTTTTTTACCGGGCCGAATGCCGGGGATAAAACCACCATACTTTTTCATATTATCGGCTACTTCCACCGGATTGAAAGCAATAGCCGTGTAGAAATAGGTAAAGAATACGATCAGGAGTCCAAAAATTATCCAGTAAACCGGCTGACTGACACTAAAGAAGCTCATCATTCCCTGAATCAGATTGCTGTTCGGAAAGAAGGTCGAAATAGTATTGGGAATAAACATGATTGATTGGGCGAAAATGATTGGCATAACACCTGCCGTATTCACTCGCAAAGGGATATGGGTAGCCTGACCACCATATACTTTTCGCCCGACGACTCGTTTAGCATATTGCACGGGGATCTTGCGTTGACCCTGGGTCAGTAGTACTACAAATCCTACGATAATAACCATCAGCCCAAGTAAAATCACTTCAGTGAAAATTCCCCGCACTTCTTCCTTGACCATCGCTACTTCACTAACTAATACATTCGGAAGTCGGGCAATAATCCCAATCATAATAATCAGTGAAATCCCATTCCCGATCCCACGCTCGGTAATTCGCTCTCCCAGCCACATGATTAAAATCGTACCGGTAGTCAAACTCAGCATGGTTATCAACACAAAACCAATTCCCGGATTAGGAACGACCGGCAGCAACTGATTGCCAATGCGGGCGGACATCTGGGGACTCATTAGAAACTGTGCAATACCAAAGGATTGTAAGATGGTGATCAGAACTGTACCATAACGGGTTAGCTGGGTTATTTTTTTGCGTCCCTCTTCACCCTCACGCTGGAGTTTCTGGAAGTAGGGGATGACCGAACCCAAAAGTTGCAGAATAATCGAGGCCGTAATGTAAGGCATAATACCCAGCGCAAAGAGAGTTGCGCGGTGAAAGGCACCACCGGCAAAAAGATCATACAGCCCAAATAAAGTATTAGCATAATTCCGAATAGCGGCACCGAGTACCTCACTATCAATTCCGGGAATCGGAACGTGAGCTCCAATCCGGATTACGATCAATATCGAGAGCGTATATAGAATGCGCTTGCGCAGTTCAGGGATTTTAAATATGCTCTGAAATTGTTGTCTCATAAAACCTCAGCCTTCCCCCCTACGGCTTCAATTTTTTTCTTGGCTGTTTTACTAAAGGCATGCGCCGTCACATTGAGCGGTTCTTTAACCTCCCCGACACCCAAAATTTTCACTGGTATCGAGAGAGAATGAATTAATCCCTTTTGATAAAGGATTTCAGGTGTAATCTCCGGTAGTTGTAAGCGGGCAATCCGCTCCAGATTTACAATCTGCATTTCCTCTTTAAATATATTGGTAAAGCCGCGTTTCGGCAGGCGGCGATATATTGGCATAGTACCACCTTCGACCCAGGCTCGATGTTTTGAGCCGGCGCGGGCATGATAACCTTTATGTCCCCGTCCGGAAGTCCCACCAGTCCCCGAAGCATTTCCCCGCCCAAGGCGTTTGCGATTCTTCCTCGAACCAGGAGCGTATTTAAGCGAACCAAGATTCATCTTTAATCCTTAATCTCTTCAACTTTTAGTAAATGCCGGATGGATCTAATCATCCCCCTGATTGCCGGATTATCAGGCTGGATTACCGTTTGATGCATGCGCTTTAAGCCAAGCGCCTCCAGAGTTTGAGCTGCACGCTGGCGATAATCAATTGAGCTCTTTATCTGCGTAATCCGTAACCTTGCCTGTTTTGTAGTATTCATGTACCAAAAATCTCCTGCAGCGTCATTCCTCTTTGATGGGCAACCATATAGGGATCCTTTAATTTTTTCAGCGCAAACATGGTCGCCTTGACAATATTATGATTATTATTCGATCCAATACATTTGGATAAAATATCGCGTACACCCAGCTGCGTCATGATCGCCCGGATTGGTCCCCCAGCGATAATTCCCGTTCCGGGTGAAGCCGGCTTTAATAAAACTACCGCAGCGCCGTATTTGGCTTGAACGGCATGCGGAATAGTACCATTAATCACTGGAATTCTATAAATGCTTTTCTTGGCATTCTCCCGAGCTTTAGCAACAGCTGTGGTGACTTCCAGGGCTTTCCCCAAACCGACTCCGACATGCCCTTTCCCATCGCCTATTGCGACCACGGCATTAAAACTAAACCGCCGACCTCCGGTAACTACCTTGGCAACCCGGTTGATTTTAATCACCTTTTCTTCAAGTAATTCCAGCTGAGTCGGATCCACTGTTTTCAAATTGATACTCCTTGCACTTAAAATTCTAATCCGGCATTTCTGGCTGCCTCAGCCAGAGCTTTTATCCGACCGTGATATTTAAAGCCACCGCGATCAAAAACTACCTTCTTAATCTTCTTCTTGAGCGCCTTCTGGGCAATCAATTCCCCAACCAATCCACCCTTTACCTGCTTAGTGGCATCCTTTTTTATTTTAGCCTTTATTTCGGGTGAGAGATCAGAGATCGCCAGGAGCGTTTTTCCTTCCTGATCATCAATCAATTGAGCATAGATATGGCTCACGCTGCGATAAACGGCTAAACGTGGTCGCTCAACCGTTCCACGAACAATTTTCCCAATATGCATCTTGCGGCGTAATCGTTTCAGCTGCTTTTCATCATCCTTGATACCCATTCGCAAACCTCTATTTCACCCCAACTTTTTTACCCGTTTTGCGGCGTATTTTTTCATCCAGATATTTGATGCCTTTGCCTTTATAGGGCTCTGCTGGTGCGATTGACCTGATTTTTGCGGCAATCTCACCGACAAGCTGCTTATCCGCGCCAGAGACCGTAACAACCAAATTTTTCGGAATCGCCAGATTTATTCCTTCCGGAGGCGTAATTAAAACCTGATGCGATAAGCCTAAATTCAGTGCCAGTGATTTGCCCTTCATTTCGGCTGAATAACCGACCCCACTAATCTCAAGAGTTTTCTGAAAACCGTTAGTTACACCCTCGACCATATTGGCAATCAGCATCCGGGTTAAGCCATGCAAAGAGCGTTGGCTCTTACTTTCACCGGAGCGGGTTACCCAAATTCCGTGATCCTTAGTTTCGACTGTTATTTCTGCCGGATATTTCCATGACAGCGTACCCTTGGGACCCTTGACCATAACGGTATTATCCTGAATCTTGACTTCGACCTTTTCTGGAATTGTTATGGGTTGTTTACCGACTCTCGACACAGTTTACTCCTTGCTCACTTCGCTTACCACACATTACACAATACTTCTCCACCCACTTTACTCTTTCGGGCAACTTTATTGGTGACGACGCCAATCGGGGTGGACAGGATGGCGATACCTAAACCGCCGAGTACCCTGGGAATCTCTGTGGCCGAAACATATTGACGACGACCAGGTCTGCTGATTCGCTTCAGCCCTTCAATAACCGGAGTTCCTTCCTTGGTATATCTCAAATAAATTCTAATCAGCCCCTGCTTATTATCATTAATCAGGATGAAATCCTTAATGAATTTTTCATGTTTCAGGATCAGCGCCATGCGCTTTTTTAATTGTGAAGCTGGAATGTCCACCCAGCGATGATTAGCGGCCAGGGCATTCCGAATACGGGTTAAAAAATCAGCTATTGGATCAGTTACCGGCATATTACATCAACTCCTGTGTTACCAGCTGGCTTTGGTGATTCCCGGAATTTCGCCTTTTAAGGCTAATTCTCGAAAGCATAACCGGCAAAGCCCAAATTTACGATAGTAAGAACGGGACCTGCCGCAGACTGAGCAGCGGCGTACTATTCGGGTAGAAAATTTTGGTTTCCGGTTTGCCTTTACAATCCATGATTTCTTTGCCATCTTAGCTCGTCTCCCCTGCAGCTTCAGCCTTCACTGGTCGTTTTTTAAATGGAAAACCGAAGAGTGATAGCAGTTCATAGGCTTCTGCATCGGTTTTGGCTGTTGTTGTGAGGGTAATATTCATTCCCCTGATTTTATCAACTTTATCATAATTTATTTCCGGGAAGATGATCTGCTCCCTGATACCTAAGCTATAACTGCCGCGACCATCAAAGGATTTATCGCTCAAACCCGAGAAATCTCGCACCCGTGGTAAGGCAGTAGTAATCAGGCGATCAAGAAATTCATACATTCGATAGCGCCGCAGGGTGACACTAGTCCCGACGGGATCACCCTGACGAATTTTAAAATTAGAGATTGCCTTCTTGGCCCGGGTTACGACCGGCTGCTGTCCCGCGATTGTGCGAATATCATCCTGAGCCCCTTTAAGACTTGCCGGCTCATCCTTCGCCCGACCAACTCCAATATTCAGACTGATCTTACTCAAGCGCGGAACCTGCATTGGATTTTTATAGCCAAATTTCTTCATCATTGCCGGAATAACGGTCTTTTGATACTCTTGCAATAGTCTCGGTTTATATTCCGTTTTAGTTACCACAAAGGACTCCTACTTAAATCGTATCAATCACTTCCTTAGTCTTTCTGGAGCAGCGAACCTTCTTACCATCTTTGAGAACTCGATAACTGACTTTAGTCGGTTTTCCATCATGAATAAGTTTCACGTTGGAGAGGTGGATCGGTGCCTCTTTTTCGACAATCCCTCCCTGAGGATTAGTCTGAGAGGGGCGCGTATGACGTTTGATGAAATTGACACCCTCGACAATAACTCGATTAGTTTCGGTAAAGTGCTTTAATACCCGGCCGGTCTTTCCTTTAAATTCTCCCGAAATGACCTTCACTATATCATTTTTCCGAATGCGATACATGCTCGTTCTCCTCTACAGTACCTCGGGGGCCATAGATACAATTTTCATATAATTCTTCTCTCGCAACTCCCGCGCTACCGGACCAAATATACGCGTCCCGCGCGGCTCATAATTATTATCAATCAAGACTGCCGCGTTGTCATCGAAGCGAATATAGGAACCATCTTTACGGCGAATCTCTTTTTTAGTACGCACAATTACAGCTTTGGATTTCTCACCCTTTTTTACCATTCCATTTGGCGAAGCCTGCTTTATTGTAACCACAACTATATCACCCACCGAAGCATATCTCCGTCCCGAGCCACCCAGAACCCGAATACACATAACCTTTTTAGCGCCGGTATTATCGGCCACATTCATCCTTGTTTCTTGCTGTATCATCGGAACTTCCCCTTAAGATTCTTGTGCCTGCTTCACAATTTCCATTAACTGCCAGCGCTTGGTGTGACTTAGCGGACGGGATTCGACAATCCGGACAATATCCCCGACCTTGCACTCGTTGTGCGGATCATGGGCATAACATTTGGAGGTGCGGTGAATATATTTGCCATAAGTGGGATGTTTTACCGTCCGCTCAATCCGCACCACGATAGTTTTATCCATCTTATTGCTAATTACGGTTCCGACGAGAATTTTCCTGTTCTTTAGGGATTCCATCTTGTTCAATCCTGTGTTTTAACAACCTGAGTATTCTTGGTAGCGACATTCTGCTCTAATTGATGCATAACTGTCTTGATCTGGGCGATTTCCCGACGAACTTGTCTGATTTTCAGTGGATTTTCCAGTTGCTGGAGAGCCTTTTGAAAACGGAGATTTTCCAGAGCCACAATGTCGTCATGAAGTTTGACTTCCAGCTCTGCTTTCGATAGTTCTCTTAATTGATTCCTTTTCACCCTAAGCTCCTACTTGTCGTCTTGCAACCACCTTGGTTTTAATCGGCAGCTTATGCACTGCCGTGGAGAAGGCATCCAGAGCCTGCTCTTCATTCGGCACCTCAATTTCAAACAGAATTCTGCCCGGCTTGACGACCGCCACCCAATACTCGGGTGCACCCTTTCCTTTACCCATGCGGGTCTCAGCCGGTTTTTTGGTAATCGGTTTATCCGGGAAAATCCTGATCCACATCTTGCCGTGTTTCCGAACTTTACGGGTAATGGCCACCCGCACGGCCTCGATCTGGCGACTGGAAATCCAACCCGGCTCAAGTGCCTTCAGGCCATAGTGTCCAAAACTGACCTCATTGCCGCGGGTAGCAATCCCCTTCATCCGACCTTTTTGTTGCTTACGATGTTTTACTTTACGAGGTGCCAGCATTACTATCTTCCTTTACTGCGTCTTCCTGTAGGATTCGCCATTGCAAATCCAAACTTTGATTCCGATACATCCATAAGTTGTATGCGCCGTGACAGCCGCAAAATCTATATCAGACCGCAAGGTATGCAGAGGAACTCTGCCCTCACGGTAAGTCTCGGTACGTGACATTTCAGCCCCACCCAAGCGACCACTGCACTGAACTCGAATACCATCAGCGCCCATCCGCATCGTCGCCTGGATGGCTTTTTTAACTGCTCGGCGAAAAGAGACCTTTTTAACCAGTTGGGCAGCAATATTATTCCCAACCAGGTTTGCATCCAGCTCGGGTCGCTTGATTTCATTGACATTCACCTGGACATCCGTATTGGTGAGTTTTTGCAACTCAAGCCGCAATAAATCCACCTCCTCACCTTTTTTACCAATGACAATGCCCGGTCGGGAGGTATTAATTGTAATGGTGATTTTTTTAGCGGTCCGGTGAATATCGACACCGCTGATTCCCGCGTTAGACAAACGCTTCATAATATACCGTCGCAGTTTTAAATCTTCGGTCAACTTTACAGTGTAATTACGTTCGTCAAACCAATTACTACTCCAGGTTTTATTGAAACCAAGTCGAAATCCGATGGGATGAGTTTTCTGACCCAAGCAGCCTCCTTTTATTGTTTTTCTTTACTATTTTCTTTTTCGGCGACGACAACGGTAAGATGACAGGAACGTTTGCGAATCATTGCTGCCCGCCCCATCGAGCCCGCTCGCCAGCGTTTGGCGATTCCACCCTCATTAACATAAATTGTTTTCACCCAGAGATCCTCGGGCTCAATATTAGCACCACCTTCCATATTCATCAGATTGGAAACCGCCGAACGGATTGTTTTTTCCACTGCCTGAGAGGCTTTCTTATTATTGAAATGTAGCACATTCAGGGCTGTTTCGACCTCTTTACCGCGAATCATATCAGCCACCAGGCGTACCTTCCGCGCCGATTGCCGAACATAATTGCTTATTGCTTTTGCTTCCATAATACTTATTTTTTAACCTTTTTCTCTGCGCCGGAATGTCCCCGGAATGTACGGGTATGAGCAAATTCACCAAGCTTGTGTCCTACCATATTTTCGGTAATGAATACCGGAATAAATTTATTGCCGTTATGCACGGCGAAAGTATGCCCGACAAATTCGGGGGAGATTGTCGAAGATCTAGCCCAAGTCTTTAAGACCTTTTTCTTGCCCGACTGATTCATCTCATTGACCAAGCCCAGCAGCTTTCGATCAATATAAGGTCCTTTTTTCAGTGAACGACTCATTCCTTACTCCCTAATTACTTGGTCCTTCTCTTGACAATAAATTTATCACTTAAGTTACGTTTCTTGCGAGTCCGATAGCCTTTCGTCGGTTTTCCCCACGGAGTCGTGGGATGGCGACCACCGGAGCTCTTGCCTTCACCACCACCCATCGGATGATCAATCGGGTTCATCGCAACTCCTCTAACCTTGGGTCGGCGTCCCAACCAACGATTGCGACCGGCTTTGCCAATACTGATGTTTTCATGAGTTTTATTGCCAATTTCACCAATCGTGGCAAAACACTCATTCAGCACCAGGCGCATTTCACCCGAAGGCATGCGCAGGGTAACATATCTACCCTCCTTAGCCATAATCTGAGCCGCACTGCCAGCGCTTCGGGCAATCTGTCCACCCTTTTTCGGTTTCAACTCGATATTATGCACAAATGTACCGGCCGGAATATTTTTTAACGGTAGTGAATTTCCGAGCCTGATTGGTACCTCTTGACCGGAGATAACCTTATTTCCCACCGTCAAACCTTCCGGTGCAATGATATAACGCTTCTCTCCATCCCGATAATTTAACAGCGCAATCCGGGCGGAACGATTAGGATCGTACTCGATACTCGCAACGACCGCTTCTATGTTGAATTTGTCACGTTTAAAGTCAATTATCCGATAAGCTCGCTTGTGACCGCCACCACGCCTGCGGGCGGTGATCCGACCCAGATTATTCCGACCGCCGGAGCGCCGCATAGGAACTAATAAACTGCTCTCGGGCTTCGTGGTCGTGATATCCTCGAAAGTATCTACACTTTTAAATCTTTGACCGGGAGTGGTTGGTTTAATTTTCTTGATAGCCATATTCCTATACCGCGGTTTCTCCTTGATAGAAATCTATTTTCTCGCCTTTTTTAAGAGTCACAATCGCTTTTTTCCAATTTGACCGCCGACCATTAGTCCGAATTACTCTACCGCCACTGCGAATAGTGACCTGCTTCGTCTTACCATTCAAATTAATAGTCGCAACCTTTTCGACCTTAACTCCAAATTTATTTTCAACAGCTTTCTTAATTTCCAGTTTATTGGTGGCAGAATGAACTTTAAATCCGTATTTCCGCCCGGAGTCTTTCAATGCATTGATCTTTTCCGTTAAAATTGGCTCGATTATGATGGTATTTTTAATCGACATTACTCAATTCCTGTTAGTTTGCCAGTAGCTGGTTGTTTAATTCCTCCAGGCCCGCCTTATCAATCAGCAGAATATCACAATCTAACATATCGTAAGTCGAGGCTCTCTTGGCCTCAATTAATAAAATATTGTAAAGATTGCGACAGGCTAATAAGAGGTTCTGGGTTACTTCCGATGCCAGCAGGGTAATCCGTTTGTCTTCGATGTTCATGGCTTTCAATATTTGCTGCATGGCTTTGGTTTTAGGTGCATCCAGAACAAAATCCTCCATTATCCGAATTGCGCCCTCCTGATATTTATAAGCCAGGGCACTTTTACGAGCCAAGGTTTTCACTTTCTGGTTAATCTTCATTAAATAGATTTTTGGCTTTGGTCCGAAAGCACGTCCACCACCAACCCAAATTGGGCTGCGGCGTGAGCCAGCCCGGGCTGTTCCCCGCCCCTTCTGCTTCCAGGGCTTACGGCCGCCGCCGCGAGCTTCCGCCCGGGTTTTGGTAGAACTATTTCCCTGCCGCATATTAGTCAGTTCAGTTTTCACCGCCAGATAGATCGCGTGATCGTGCGGACTGATATCAAAAGCAGTCGAATCCAGCGTCAGTTTCTGGTCGGTTTCCGAACCATCTTTGCGATATATAGTAAATTCTGTACTCACCGTCCCTGCCTCCGAATCGTCACAAGACCGTTTCTGGCACCCGGAATTGCCCCTTTGATATATAGTAAATTATTCTCAGGATTAATTTTAATAATTGTCAGTCCGCTGACCGTATGATTATCACCACCCATCCGACCACCCATTTTCATTCCTTTAATTACCCTTGAAGGATAGGCCGAAGCACCAATTGAACCGGGTGCACGCAGGCGATCACTCTGACCATGGGTTTTTGGCCCCCCTTTAAAACCATGCCGTTTAACCACTCCCTGGAAACCTTTACCTTTACTAATCCCGGATACTTTTACCCGCTGTCCGATATTAAAAAGGGCCACCGTTACTATTTCGCCAACTTTGGCATAATCACTTTCAAAATCCCTGATTTCGGCTAAATAGCGATAAGGTTCGCTGTTAGCTGCTTTAAAATGACCTGCTTCCGGTTTTTTGGTATGTTTAGCCGTTTTAATTTGAAAACCGAGCTGAACAGCTGAATAGCCATCTTTCTCAGGAGTTTTGACCTGGACAACTCGACAGGGACCAGCCTCGACGATCGAAACCGGAATCAAATCACCATTCTGCTCGAAAAGCTGGCTCATTCCCAATTTTTTACCAATAATTCCTAACATAGATGAACTTCCGTTATACCTTTATCTCAATATCCACACCGGCTGGCAGATCTAATCTCATCAAGGCATCAACCGTTTTAGAAGTCGAATTCAGAATATCCACTAGCCGTTTGTGAATCTTGGTTTGAAACTGCTCCCTTGACTTTTTATCTACATGCGGTGACCTTAGTACCGTGTACACAGTGCGCTGAGTAGGCAGTGGTATCGGACCGGAGACGACCGCGCCGGTTGATTTAGCAGTCGCAACAATTTTCTTGGTGCTTTTATCCAGCAGGTTATGGTCATACGCTTTGAGACTGATTCTTATTCTTTGTCCAGCCACAATTAGCTCCTTATTCGATGATTTCGACTACCACACCGGCACCGACAGTGCGTCCACCTTCACGAA
>CAZJIU010000047.1:8542-17249 GCA_964546145.1 uncultured bacterium | reverse complement strand
GAGAATTTCCCCTTGACGGCAAAATGGTTCGAGCCGATTAGCGAATCGGAATCGCGCAATAAATATGTCTTTCTTTATTCCAAAGTCATTGGAGATTTCCTCTCACGAGCATACGGCAAAGATCAGTTCAACTTTGCGCGCGCCGCATTTCATCGGACGCAGCCCTATCTCAGCGCCATCTGGGGTGGCGACAGCCGCTCCAACTGGCTGGGTATAGCAGGCAGCCAGGCAAATGCAATGCGCTGTGGCTTTATGGGCTTTCCGGTCTGGGGTAATGATACCGGCGGTTATCTGGGTGAGGGGCGAATTGACGAAAAACTCTACATCCGCTGGTTGCAGTGGAGTGTCTGGAACGGCATGTTCGAGGTCAAGATTGATGGCTCCGGCGGTAGTGGCGAAGATCGCCCACCGTGGAAGTACCCGGAAAAGTTGCAGAATACTTTCCGTAATGTCTGCCAGTGGCGCATGGCGCTGTTGCCGTATATTTACTCCTGCGCAAATACCTCCTATAAAAACGGCGTCATCATGAAACCTTTAACCTATGTGTATCCCGAGGATGCAAACACTTATGCAATCTGGGATGAATACATTTTCGGCGACGCTTTCCTGATTGCGCCAGTTTTTACAGAAACCAATCAGCGGGAAATCTACCTGCCGCAGGGCAAATGGTACGACTTTCACAATCCCCAAACCGAATACGTAGGACCTAAAACAATTAAACAAAACGTACCGCTGGACGCTACGCCAATTTTCCTCAAAGCCAATTCCATCTACCTCACCGGCGACATTTTCCGGGGCAATTCGAAAATCTGGCAAGGTGATCTTACCGGTAACGAATCAATTACGATTCACTTGACACCCGGCGAAAGTGGTGAGCAAACTACTTTTAATTATGTTGACTACTTGGATAACGATTCCGAAAAAACGATGAAGCTCACCAATCAGCGCGGGAAAATTAGATTCACTTCCGAACCAATACTGAGTCAAGTCAGGATTGAGATCAGAGTCGTTAAAAGAACGGCAAAAGTGTTGCTCAACGACTCCGCTGCGAATTATATTTTCGAAGAAAGCCGGAGCATAATTCAAATTGACCTTGAGAAAAATACTCCAATCAAGTTGGAAATTTTTTAAGCATCATGAAAACTAAAAGGTAAATCGCTAATGAAATTAAAACCGATTAGTATTATTTTACTTTCACTGACATTAAGTACTGCCGCTCAGAGCTGGGTACCTGATCTGGGAGATGGAAATTATAAAAATCCGATTTTGTTCGCTGACTATTCCGATCCGGATGTTATCAGGGTAAATGATGACTACTACCTGGTTGCTTCGAGTTTTAACTGCATGCCCGGAATCCCGGTGCTCCATTCCCGCGATCTGGTCAACTGGACAATTGTTGGACATGTTTATGATAAATTACCCTTCGAAAAATATGACAAACCGGCGCATGGCGAGGGTTCTTGGGCGCCCTCAATCCGATTTCACAACGGGCTGTTCCATGTCTATTTCTGTACGCCATTTGAAGGATTATTTGTGGCAACGGCTGAGAATCCCGCCGGTCCGTGGCAGCTGGAGCAGGTAGTAGCGGTAGAAATGTGGGAAGATCCCTGCCCGGTCTGGGATGACGACGGCAATGCTTATCTCGTGCGGAGCAAGCTGCGGGCCGACATCCTATATTTACATCGTATGACTCCCGACGGGAAAAAACTTCTCGATAACGGGACGATTATCTATCATAATGTCAATCAACAGCCTACAATCGAGGGCCCAAAGTTTTTAAAGAAAGATGGTTACTACTACATCCTGGCGCCTGCCGGTGGAGTCCCGACCGGCTGGCAGACTGTCTTGCGTTCAAAAAATATCTACGGACCTTATGAAGACAAAATCGTACTCCATCAGGGTGACACCGCCATCAACGGTCCTCATCAGGGAGGAATAGTAGAAACGCAAAAGGGTGAGTGGTGGTTTATGCACTTTCAGGATCGAGGAGCCTATGGTCGTATCGTGCACTTAGAGCCAGTTCACTGGCAGGACGGCTGGCCGCTGATGGGAGTTGATCTCGATAATGACGGTATCGGCGAACCGGTTGTGGAATATCAAAAACCCAATGTGGGAAAAAGTTATCCAGTCACTATACCCCAGACTTCAGATGAATTCGATTCTGCTAAATTAGGACTGCAGTGGCAGTGGCACGCCAATCCCCAAGATAAGTGGTATTCGCTCTCAGAGAATCCCGGCTGCTTGCGCCTCTACAGTGTTCGAAACCTGACCCAGAATGGCAATTTGTGGTTTGTCCCCAATCTGCTGTTGCAGAAATTTCCCTCTCCGGCTTTCTCGGCAACGACGGAAGTTACCATGAAGCCCGACCAGACCAATGAGAAAGCGGGATTGGTGGTCATGGGCGAAAAGTGGGCATTCGTCGCCCTGAGTAAAACCGAACAGGGACTGATTGTCGGAATGTACATCGGTACTTATGACCGTGAAAATGACGCAACGGAATTAGTCGAAGCAGTGCCGATAAACACAACCAAATGTCAATTGAAAGTTACGGTTAACGACGCCGGTCAATGCTTATTTTATTATAGTCTGGATGGCAATAAATTCAACCCAATCGGTAAGCCGTTTAGCACCACTAAAGGTCGCTGGATTGGGGCAAAAGTCGGATTGTTCAATGTCAATCCCAATATGCTCCACAGTAAAGGCTATGCGGATTTCGACTGGTTCAGAATCGAATAATTGATCGAGGAAAGAATGAGAAAATTCACTAAATATATTACCCTTCTCTTCACCCTTTTTAATCTAGCGGCATATGCGGATGATGGTTATCGACTGTGGCTGAAATATGACCGGATAACCAATCCACAGGTATTGCAGAATTATCAACAGTTGATTCAGGGTCTAATGGTAACCGGCGATTCACCAACGATCAAGGCTGCAAAGGCCGAGCTTGAAACGGGATTAAGCGGATTATTGGACAAACCGGTGCTCATAGTGCAAAAATTGACAAAAGGTGTGATAATTGTCGGAACGTATAGTAATACACCTATCCTGGCTGGCTTAAAGCTGGAGAGTGAACTGAAAGATCTGGGTCACGAGGGTTTTCTGATTCGCAGTGTCGCACTCGAGGGGAAAAATGCCATTATCATTACTGCAAATAGTGACATCGGGGTACTTTACGGCATATTCAACTTTTTAAAATTGCTCCAAACACAGCAATCCATCGCGAATCTCGACCTTGCTCAGTCTCCCAAAATCCAGCTCCGTCTACTGAATCATTGGGATAATCTCGATCGCACGGTTGAGCGGGGTTATGCCGGCTTTTCGCTCTGGGACTGGCAAAAATTACCCGATTACATCCATAATTATTATTACGATTACGCCCGGGCTAATGCCTCAGTTGGTATCAACGGCACCGTGCTGAATAATGTCAACGCCAATCCATTGATCCTCACCCCGCTATATCTCGAGAAAGTTGCAGCATTAGCCGATGTCTTTCGACCCTATGGAATAAAAGTATATCTATCGGTCAAGTTCAGTGCTCCAATCGAAATCGGCGGTCTTGAAACCTACGACCCCCTGGACGAGCAAGTCCAACAGTGGTGGCAGGCCAAGGCGGCGGAAATTTATCAACTGATTCCCGACTTTGGCGGATTTTTAGTAAAGGCATATTCCGAAGGTCAGCCGGGACCACAAAAATATGGCCGCTCCCATGCCGAGGGTGCCAATATGCTGGCGGATGCTTTAAAACCATTCGGTGGAGTAGTAATGTGGCGGGCTTTCGTCTATAATGCCGATGTCAAAGAAGACCGCCATAAGCAGGCTTATAACGAATTTAAAGGGCTGGATGGCCAATTCAAGGACAACGTGCTGGTGCAAGTCAAAAATGGTCCGATTGATTTTCAGCCGCGCGAGCCGTTTCATCCGCTGTTTGGTGAGATGCCACGGACACCACTGATGATGGAATTCCAGATTACTCAGGAATATCTCGGCTTCAGCACCCACCTGGTATATCTCGGCACTCTTTTTAAAGAAGTACTCGAGTCGGGCACTTACGCTCAAGGCTCCGGATCTACTGTCGCCAGAGTCATTGACGGCTCGCTGGAAAACCACTCAATCTCGGGAATTGCCGGAGTTGCCAATACCGGTACTGACCGCAACTGGACCGGGCATATCTTTGGGCAGGCGAACTGGTACGCTTTCGGACGTGTAGCCTGGGATCATGAATTAACCGCGGAAGCAATTGCCGAAGAGTGGATTCGAATGACCCTGTCTAACGACCCTGAAGTAGTCAAGACTGTCAAAACAATCATGCTGGCTTCACGTGAAAATACGGTCAACTACATGACCCCACTGGGGCTGCATCACATCATGGGCTGGGGACACCATTACGGACCGGCTCCCTGGATCAAGGATAAATTTCGCGCCGACTGGACTTCTGTTTACTATCATAAAGCCGATGAAAACGGAATCGGCTTCGACCGCACAACGACTGGCAGTAACGCCTTGGGTCAGTATTATCCACCGGTTGCACAGAAATATGCTTCACTTACAACCTGTCCTGATGAATACCTGCTCTGGTTTCATCACCTGCCCTGGGATTATAAAATGTCCACAAGGATTCCTTCGGAGAAATCGGGGCATACCTTATGGGAGGAAATCTGTTATCATTATTATGCTGGTGCCGCGAGTGTCCCAAAAATGCAGAGTGACTGGAATTCTTTGGAAGGAAAAATTGATCCTGAAATTTTCCGGCACGTGCAGTGCATGCTTAAGATCCAGGCTAAAGAGGCAATTTGGTGGCGCAACGCCTGCGTGCTGTATTTTCAGAGCATCTCAAAGCGACCAATTCCCGCCGACTTGGCAAAACCGGATAAGGATCTGCAATACTACCAAAACCTGTCCTTTCCCTATGCTCCAAAATAAAATCTGATTCAACGCAATGCCGGATTGAAATTTCTAAATATTAAAGAAGCCGCCAAAAGGAGAATAAATAGTGGGTATAAGATTAACTTCTAATTTCCGATTACAAGTATCACTACTAATTACACTGTCAATCCTGTTCTGCTCTTGCAACAGTTCTAAAATTTCACCGAATGAGACCGATACCGAAAAATGTCTCCGGCTAGTTGCCGATGCGATTCTCAAGGACGCTAACTTTCAGTTTGTGGATCAGAACGGACGGCGATTTGCTACTCCCGAAGAAGCTCCTCCGGATACCCAACTCCGCCCGGCGAGTACCTATCAGGATTGGCGCTACTGGAATGGCGTGTTGAATCTTGCACTGCTCAGGCTGAGCCAAGTGCTCAACGAACCGAAATATGCTGAATTCGTGCGTAAAAACATAAGTTTCAATTTCGATCATTATCAGTTTTTCCAGAAAAGATACAAAGGCGAAAACAAATGGGCTTACCCGTTTGGCCAACATTTCGTTCTAGAAGAGCTGGATGACTGCGGGGCGATGGGCGCCAGTGTGATTGAAGTATACCGTAATGATCCGCAAGAAAGGTACAAAGAATACATAGATCAGGCGGCACACCATATTCTGACGAAACAGGCGCGTCTGGAAGACGGCACTCTTGTACGCGGTTTTCCCCACAAGTGGACGCTCTGGGCCGATGATTTATATATGGGTATTTCATTTCTGGCACGGATGGGTAAGCTGACCGGTGACAGGTGCTATTTCGATGATGCGGTGCGGCAGGTTTTCAATTTTCATAAATATCTCTTTAACGAAGAAAAAGGCTTGATGCATCATTGCTGGTATGCGGATATCAAGCAGCCGGGGGTGGCATATTGGGGACGGGCAAATGGCTGGGCACTCCTCGCGGAGGCAGATTTGCTTGACCGTCTACCGCACACTTATCCACAACGAGAAGAATTAATAGCACTATTACAAAGACATATAATTGGAATTGCTCAATACCAAAGCGCTACCGGATTATGGCATCAACTGCTCGATAAAGAGGATTCTTATCTGGAAACTTCCTGCAGCGCAATCTTCACTTACATCGTAGCCCGGGCTGTCAATAAAGGTTACCTTGACCCGCGCTATAGTTCAATCGCTCAACGCGGTTGGGAGGGTGTCATGACCAGAGTCCGCCCGGATGGACAGATCGAAGGCGTTTGTACCGGCACAGGCGTTGGCAACGACCTTGTTTTCTATTACCAGCGACCGGCACCGCTAAATGATGTTCATGGCATTGGTTTTATTCTGCTTGCCGGAGCCGAGGTTATGCAAATTCAATAAGTGATAAAATTCTGCCGGGCTTCTTAGGCAAACTTCTTTTTACTATATAATTTGGAGAGAAGTAAAAATATTCGGCAATTACTTCTTTTTTCCGGTCCTGCGCTTCATTATCCGTTCATATTCTTCGGGATATAAGCGCTGCATACATTCATTGCATAGGGTGTGGCTGAACTGGGCTTTCGAATGTGAACTAATATATTTTTCCACCTCTTCCCAGTAGCCCTGATCGTCGCGGATTTTCTTGCAACTCGAGCAAATTGGTAAATAACCACTCAGGGTATCTACCTTTTCCAAGGCATTTTTCAATTCGGCAATGATTTTTTCTCGCTCATGCTCGGTGGCTTTGCGCTCGGTAATATCATGAAAATGGAAAATTCGCCCGCGCAGTTTCTGCCGCTGACTATATAATTTATGTACCCGCAAATAATAGGTTCGGGGATTAGACTTTTTTCCGAAGGTTATTTCATTACTGAATGTTTCGCTACTGTTAATCTCATCAAGATGAGCATTAAGGGGTTCCAGGATTTCTTCCAGGGGCTTCAAAATATTTTTTTCATCAAGTCCGAATAATTTTCGGCAACTGTCATTAAAATCTACCACCCGGTTAAGACCATCAACTACCATAATCGCATCACTGATGTTTTCGAGGACGAACTCTCTGGCAAGAGGTACAACGGACAATAGATGATAACGCGCCATCCCAAAAGTCATCACTACCCCCGAAATAGCCAGGAAGGTTGAAGTCAGGTCTACCCGCAGCCAGGCGAAAATTTTGGATAGATAAAGGATATTTCCCAGCCAGGGAAATAAACCCACAAACAGCATAATGACTAATTGTTTGGTTTGAAAAAAGGGTCGCCTGGTCAATCTCCGAAAAATAAGAATTAAACCAGTTAGCATTATGCAATTGTTAAAAACGGTTGCAATCCAGAACCAGAAACCATACTTCTTGGTAATAATCGAAAACGGACCATTGGTATCCAAAGCAACATCATAGCGCATCAGACCATGATATTCATTAGTAAATACCATTACAATTGTGATTACGGGAATAATTAACAATAATAACAAGTTACGCCGGGTGAGCCATTTCCACTGATCGGTATAGATAGCGACGAAAATCATCCAGGTCGGCGGGGCAAATTCGATCCCGAAATATTCCAACTTGGCGCATAAGGACTTGATTGCCAGGTCATTGAAACCGTATTCAAGGATATTAATAAAGCTCCACCAAACAATCGAAAACGAAAGAATCAGCAGCACTTTCCCATCGGTACGTTCACGATATTGCGCGGCATAAAAACTAGTTAAAAGCGAAAGCCCGACGGCAATTATCAGTGGAGTATAATAAAAACTGAAAGTAAAGGACATTTTGCTAATCTCTTCTTCTGACGCAGCAAATTTTATAAAAGAATAATGACAATAACAATAAAATCAGGGCAGACTTAAAGAGCGCCGAATAGCCAATTCCATTCCTCTCAATTCGGCCAGACTGCGCAATCGCCCCTGTAGTGAGTAACCGGGATAAATCCCTTCCCGATTCTGTTCAGTCTTCATTAGCAGCCCATGATCCGGGCGCATCGGCAGACGGGTATCCACACATCTCTCGTCAGTCCTTCTTTGCTGCTCAAGCAACAGGGCTTTCAAAACGCCATACAGATCAATATCACCCTCCAATGGGTGGGTTTCGGTGAAATCCCGATTGGCATTGCGGATAACATTCCGTGGATGAACAAAGTTGATCCGGGATGCAAAAGATTTGGTTATATCCACAAGATCATTTTCAATACTTGCTCCCAGCGAACCGGTACAAAGTGCCAGCCCATTTGCCGGAGTATCAATAACTCCCAGAATCTGCTTGATATCCTGTTTATTGCTGACGATTCGCGGCAGTCCCAGCAAAGACCACGGCGGATCATCCGGATGAATTGCCATGCGCACCCCAGCTTCCTGGGCGACCGGGATAATGTAATTAATAAAATCATGCAAATTTGCTCTAAGTTCGCTGTCATCAATTGCGCGATATTCATCGAGTGCCAGGCTGAATTCCGCAAGGCTATAGGCTTCCAGCGAACCCGGCAGCCCGAGGAGAATAGTTGCCGTGAGTTTATCTTTTGGGGAAGCACTCAATCCCTCAAAATAGCGCCACGCACTCTCATATTGTGCACTCGTGTAAATTTGCCGGGCACCTTTTCGTTTCAAGATAAATAAATCAAAGGCAGCAAACGCCGTGGAGCGGAATCCGGTAGTAATTGAACCGTCCTTATAGACGATTTTGAGATCAGTACGTGACCAATCCAGCACCGGCATAAAATTATAACAAATCGTATTAATTCCATTCTGCCCCAGATTCCTGATGGATTGTTGATAATTCTCGATATATCGCCGATAATTACTTTTATGCTTCTTAATATCCTCATGAACTGGCAGGCTTTCGGCAGCCGACCAATACAAACCAGC
>CAZJIU010000047.1:0-8442 GCA_964546145.1 uncultured bacterium | reverse complement strand
CCCACAACTCGCGAAATAGCTTTCATGGATGCCATGGAAGAGATGTTGATAATCGAGCCGCTTTTCTGATCGGCCATTATCTTCCCGAAAATCAAGGTGGGTAAAACCGTACCATTCAGGTTCAGGTCGGTTACCTTTTTAAATTGCTCGATTTTAAGATCGAAAAAATTCTGATCAACCTCCAGGGTCGCCTGGTTAAGATTGCCGCCGGCAGTGTTGATCAGGATATCAATCCGGTCGTACTTGGCTAATATCGTTTTTCTAATATCTTTAAGATCAGCTTCGTCTAATACATTTCCGACAAAACCGAATACCCTGGGGTGAGTCTCTTGCAGGTCAGCAATTCTTCGTTTGAGGTTTTCCTCATTGATATCGAGCAAGATGACTTGAGCTCCCGCTGCTAATAGACCTTTAGCCATTTCACCGGCTAAAATCCCGGCTCCACCGGTCAGCAGAGCAATCTTATCCTCAAGATTAAAAAGAGTTTTTAAATATTCCATTTACTCTCCCGTTTCTTATTGGTGCTAACTTACTTGCACAATTCCTTATTTTTAATTCAAATAGCAGTAATCCTCAGCTGTTATAAAAATTGTAAGATAGCAGATTTAGTTTATCGAAAACTTTTTAAATTGCCAATCAAAAAGAGATTAAAATTTAGCGTGTCAATTTTTACATATGATTGCCTTCAAATAAAATTAAAATGTTTCGTTTTATTCTCATAAAATAGATAAATCAGTTCAAATTTTAAAAGTTATTTTTACTTGCTTTTTTTTCCCAAAATTTTTACAATTGAACCGTTTTAATGAATATTTTAAAAATAACTAGAGCAGCAATAAAAAGCTTCGTTGAAAAAGGTGAGTGGATTATATTTTAGTCTATGATTTTAGAGATTCACAGTAACAATGACAAATCCATATGGTCTTACACTTATTAACAAGTTAAAATTTTCTCAATGTCAAATATAAATAGTGCTAACCGGATTTATCACTCATCTCTAAAAGAGGTATTCGCAGGTGACTTTCTCATTGGAGCTGCCCTAAATTTAGACCAGATCACTGGCAGAGATCCAAAAGCCACCGCCATCATTGAAAAACACTTCAACAGTATCTCACCGGAAAATATTCTGAAATGGGAGGAGGTTCATCCCGAGCCGGATAGATACGATTTTACGGCTGCCGATCAATATGTGGCTTTTGGTGAAAAGCATAAAATGCAGATAATTGGTCATACGCTGGTCTGGTTTCATCAGACGCCTGATTGGGTATTTGAGGACAAATTAGGTAAACCGCTGAGCCGTGAGGCGCTGCTCGCCCGCATGAGAGATCATATTTTCACCGTGATGGGACGGTACAAAGGCCGCATTCACGGCTGGGACGTCGTCAATGAAGCCATCATGCAGGATGGCACATTTAGAAAATGCAAGTGGCTCGAAATCATCGGCGAAGATTACGTTCAGAAAGCTTTTGAGTACGCCCGCGAAGCTGATCCTGAGGCCCAACTCTATTACAACGAGTACGATACCGAGCATCAGTCCAAGCGCGATGCGGTAATTCGCCTGATCCAAAACCTGCAAGCCCATGGTGTTCGGATAGATGGCGTTGGCACTCAGGGACACTGGTTTTTAGATTATCCGACGCTGGATGAAATCGAAAAATCAATTCTGGAGCTCTCAAAATTGAACATTCCCCAAATGATTACGGAATTGGACATCGGCGTACTTCCCTTTTATCCGGTTGATTCAAAGATGGTGGATCTTGCTACTTTCGATCCCGAAACGCAGAAGAAGTACAATCCCTATCCGAATGGTCTACCGGATTCCGTCCAAAAAGAGCAGGCGAACCGCTACGGCGAATTATTTGCCCTGTTTCATAAACTCCGTGATAAGATCAGTCGCATAACCTTTTGGGCGGTTCATGATAAGCAATCATGGCGCAGTTACCTGCCGATCAGGGGCAGAGTGGACTACCCGACATTGTTTGATAGGCAATGCCGACCAAAACCGGCACTTGATGCAATCATCAAAATAGCAACCTAAACAACCAGATAACCAAACCAGAACATGAAAAAGGAACTGTAAATGAAATCCAAAAAGGATATTGAAATCGTATCGGCAGGACATACCTGCCTTGATTTAATACCTGCCTTCACAATCGAGGGAAAAGTTGATAAGATAACGGATGTTCTTGTGCCCGGTAAAATGATCAACATGGGCAAATGTGTTGTCGTCGGTGGAGGTCCGGTAACTAATGCCGGTGTTTCGATCCGCCGGTTGGGTGTCAAGACCGAATTAATCGGCAAGGTCGGTGACGACGATTTTGGCCATCAAATTCTGAATTGGTATGAAGAACATGAAGGTCACTTTAAAGGTATTCATATGGTAGAAGGTGAATCAACCTCCTACACCATTGCCATTTGTATTCCCGGCATAGATCGCTTCTATCTGCATCACTGCGGGGCAAATGATACATTCGGCTATGACGACATGGATTTCAATTTTGTGGGGCGTTCCCAACTAATGCTTTTCGGTTATCCGCCTTGGATGGCAAAGTTGTACGAAAACACCGGAGATGAATTAACTAAAATTCTGAAGAAAACCAAAGAATTAGAAACTACAACCGTTCTCGATCTCTCGCTCCCTGATGTGAACAGCCGCGCCGGCCAGGTAGGCTGGATGGCAATTTTGCAAAACTGGGTACCCCTGACCGACATCATGGTTCCCAGCGCCGAGGAGATATTCTATTTTCTTTATAAAGAAAAATTTCTCGAGAAGAAAGCTAACCTGGGACCCAAGGAAAGTGTACTTGATCACATTACGGTTAAAGAAATATCCAAAATAGGAAGCAAATTAATTTCCATGGGCACCGGAGTCGCGATGGTTAAATGCGGTCACCGCGGATTATACGTGCGCACCGCAGGTCAGGAGCGCCTAAAGCAATTTGGCGCTGCTCAGTGTGCCGATCTCGAAAACTGGGCTAACCGCGAACTCTGGTTCCCCGTTTATCAAGAAGAAAAATTTGTTGGGGCATTAGGTTCAGGCGATGCGGCAATTGCCGGATTTCTGTCAGCCTTCATTTGGGGTCACACGGTTGAATCCTGCTTAAGATACGCTAATGCGGCCGGCAGCATGAATGTCACCGTACCCGACGGACTGACCTGGAATAAAGGATTTGATGACCTTACCAGAAGGATTAAGGCCGGCTGGAGGACCAAAGAGCTGAAAATTGACGAACCAGGCTGGAAGAAAGAGCACGAATTCTGGGTTGGACCCGATAATCACGGTCAATGGGAATAACACCAAGTAGATAATTAGGAGAAAAAATGTCGAAAGAACGAGATTCATTTATTCAGAACAAAATAGCTGGCATGAGCTTAATGGAAAAGATCGGGCAACTGCTGACATTCACCCGCCGGGGTACAATATTGACCCCGAGCGGCATCGAACAGATCACCCGCCTGCATTGCGGCGGTCTTTGCCTTGAACCCTACGCACTTGAAACCTGTAAGAATCTTTATTGGGGTAATTCCCAGATTGATAGGACTTTTCAAAAACCTGAAGATTATTTTAGCATCGCCAATAATTACTTTAATGGCAAAACCTTTGGTATCAGTATCACACCGGAAGATTACACCAAAGATTTGAATCGCCTGCAGGAAATCGCTATGAACCGACCATCCGGGATTCCGCTGCATATGACCATTGATTTCGAGGGTGATTTTAAAAACGATTATATGGCTGGCGGCATCCGCCAATTCCCCGGGCCAATGGGCATGGCGGCGATTGGCGACGAAAAATTAACCTACAAAATCGGTGCAACCATTGCCAAAATGCTAACGGCGATCGGCGTAACTCAGATGTATTCACCGGTCTGCGATGTCAACACCAATCCCAAGAATCCCGAAATTGGCGTGCGCTCCTTCAGCGATGATCCTGAAGTCTGTGCCAGATACGCCGTGGCTTTGATCAGGGGATTGCAGGATAATGGTATCGCGGCAAGTGCCAAGCATTTTCCCGGAAGAGGTGATTCGGGAACCGATGCTCACGATGTACTGGAAATTCTGAATCTCGACAAGCAAAGAATGCACGCCGTCGAATTAGTGCCTTTCAAAGCGGCTATTGCGGCAGGCGTAAAGGCGATAATGACCGGCCATTCCGTCTATCCTGCCTACGATGCAATATACCCTACAACCCTGTCGTCAAAAATCCTGACCGGATTACTGAGAGAGGAATTGGGATTCGAGGGCGTTATCGTTTCAGATGCGATCGGCATGGCGGCAATCCTTAAAAAATGGCCTCTGCCGCAGGCTTGCGCCATGGCAATCAAAGCCGGTTGTGACACTATCCTCCTGAAAGCTGATGACGAGTCCCGGTCGCAGTGTTTCTTCGGAATTAAAATGGCAGTCGAAAGGGGCGAACTGAGCGAAGAAAGAATTGACCAGTCGGTTGCCCGGCTTTTGAAAATGAAATATGATCAGGAATTGTTCCAAACCGCCGGGAAAAATGATCCTGAAAAAACCCGTGCGATTACCTCCAGTAAAGCAATCAGCGACTTCTCCTGGGATGTCGCTCAAAAAGCCCTGATAATTATGCGCGATGATAAAAATATGTTACCACTAAATCCCAAGCAGAGGATGCTGGTCATCGAACAACGCATTCCTTACGAATTTCTGGGTAAAGACCCTTATTGTCACACCCATATGTTCTGCGAGGCGATGGTGAATCACAACCAAAATCTGATTTTAGTTGACACCGCATTTTCGGCTTTTGAAGACGAGATCAAAGAGTGCCTGGAGCTGGCCAAACAGGCTGATCTGGTAGTTATGACTAATTACTATGCACGGATCGTCAAATCCGGAAACAATCAGCTGCTGGTCAAGAAACTAAAAGAAGCCGGTCACAAAGTCGTGGTCGTCACCAATAATCCTTATATCGAAGGAACTACTAAAGAAGCTGACGCCGTCGTCTGCAATTTCAGCGGTACGCCGGATTCAATTCGGATTTCAACTGACCTGCTCTTTGGGAAAATCAAGCCTTGTCCTACGACCAAACTACCGGTGAAACTCGGCACGCAGGAAGCAGTCCCGGCAAAAAACCTGAAGCCGCCGAAAAAACATCCGTTAAACCTTTCATATTGCTAATGAGGATAAGCCACTAAGACTCGAAGACTCTAATTAAAATTTATGACTCAGTATATTCCGAGTAACAAAGAGGAGTTAGTTGCAAAGAAAATTGTTGATGCAGCTTACCACGTGCACAAGGACTTGGGTTCTGGATTACTCGAAAAAATATACAATGTCCCAATAATAAAAAAGGGTATCAACAGATTCATAATATAAAATTGGAGTCTTTGAGTCTTAGCGGCAAAAATATCAACATCGGAAAATTAATAGAAGATCTGCTATGGAAAAAATAAATATTAGCGACGTCTTTACCATCTCAGGAAGACAAATATCCCGGATTTATAATGAAAATAAAATGACGGTTCACCATCAGGGAATGTCCAAAACCCTGCAATTTCCCCAAACCATTGCCCTGCAGGGTGCACCGACCTGTTCGATTGGCATTTCCCCCGATGGCTTGTATAACAGACTGAATAATGCCGGCCGATTGATCTTACTCAATCAGAACGCTATTCAATTGGGATCTGCACCATTCATTCGTATTTCTGCTGATCCGGAAAGCGAAGACGAAAGAGATCAATATGTAATGCTGACACCAAAAGATCCTCGCGTAGTTGAAGGTCCCGATGATGTGCCAGCCTTGCATAATTATTATCACCCTGCTATTGCTGAGGAGCAAGTCACAATTTCCCTGGCTACTCCACTGGCTGAAATCGGATATAATCTGGAGAAAATTCAAGTAACAAGAAGATTGATTTCACCCTTTCTGAGTGGTAATAGCCAAGCGCTAATGCCTATTGGCGTTGAGGAATTCGAAGTAACAAGCAAGGCCAATAAATCCCAGCAAGTTACACTGGTTATTCCCCGACCCTCACTAGTAAATCTTCAAGAAAAGGAATTAAAGCCAACCGATCAGGATACAGTTTATCTCTGCTTTGCTCCTGTAAAAGGTCACCAGCACGAGGCATTCGATTTCAACGGTGTCAGCGGCGTAATCATGGGAAGTAAGGCAAATCAGGATCGCATGGTCATCGCCGTTCCGCAAATGGAAGGGGTAAGGACTGACATCCAGCCTTATTTTTGTCTGAACCGGTTGAAGCAGGATTTGTTATTGAATGAAGATGGCAGTTTCTATGAAAAAAGACCGGCGATTCTGAATCAGGATTACGGCGCGGCGATTAGTCTGACCTTTACCCTCGAGCCCAAGGCTGTGATGCGAATTCCGTTTGCTATCGCTCTGGATTTTCCCCAGCAAAGATATATTGACGGAAAAGAATTCCCGCGCAAATACCTCAAGAGTTTTTCTAACGAAAATACCAGACCAAGAGAGATGGTGAAAATCGCGCTGGATAGCTATCAACGGTGGTTGGATCGGGCAATGGTGATCATTAATCGGCTCTATACTTATCTCAGAAAAAATCCCTCATACAAAGATGATGAGGAGGGCGCTTTAAGAGTTCTCCGCTTGATTCTCAATGAATTCAGTTGCCCGATCTCCAACGCCGCCGTCTGGGTAGAGAATGAAAAAGGCGAGCAAGTTGCCCGTTTTCTGGAATGTTTCGATTATGCCTACATCAATCCTTCTGATGTTGATTGGTACTCCATGGTACTTTTAATTCTTTTTCCTCACATCGAAGAGGAGCTCTGTCAGCGGTTTATTGATTCGATTCTGGATGAAAATCCGCAGCAACGATTTTATCATATTCACGCTTCTTTTACCGAAGCCAGACAGCATTTCGAGACCTATCCCGAAGAGTATGAGGGCGTCTCCCTGACTCAGATCAGAGATGCAATCAAGGTCAAGGGGAGTGTGTATCATGATCTGGGGGCCTTGCCGAAAGGTCATGCCCTGCGCAATGTGAGCGATTATGCCTGGTATAATAATAATTATTGGGTGGATCTTTTTCCCAAACTTGCCACCAGAGTTCTGCGCAACATCAAATTTACCGGTAATGTAGATTTTCTCAAAAAGAACTGGGAAACGCTTAAATTTGGTTTCGACCACTTACTGGAATTGGATATTGACGGAGATGGCATTCCTGAGGGCAATCCGGGTGAGGTTAAAAATACCTTTGACAATTTGACTCTGTTTGGCGTCGATGCCTATGATGCAACTACTTTCATGGCCGGTTGCCAGGTAATGGCTCGCATGGCGGAAATGATGGACGATGAAACTGCCAAAAAACAGTATGAAGAACATTTTAACGCGGTCGCAACAGTATTTGAGAAATTATGGCGGGAGACAACCAATAGTCGCGGTCAAAAATTGCAATATTATGTCACTTGCTATGATCCGGTATCCGGGAAAACTAACACCGATGTCTGGACCAATCAACTGGATGCTTTATGGGCGCTAATTGCCATGGGTGAAGAACCTTTTATTCCGGCTGACCGCGCCCGAAAAATACTCAAGACCATCTATGATAATAACCGAACACTAATGGGCTGGGCGATGTGTCGCACTGAAGACGGCGGACCAGTAGAATCTGAACAGGGACAGGATGTCTATACTACCTCGAATTACGTATTTGCGCAATTACTTGACTATTATGGTTTGACAGAAGAGAGTAAAGAAGTGTACGAAGCCATGGACAAAGTCATTTTCCAGCATGCAAATTCATTAATCTCTCCCGATAATCTCCGGGCTGAACTGGAACAGGAATCTGGCGAATCTGCTCCGGGACCGCATTATATCGTAGCCGCTTACCCCCGACCGGGCGCCGTGCTGACTCAAATTGTGATACAGCATATTAAAGAAATAAAAGAACAAACGGGACTCATCACGATTGATTCTGACAGACTGAAGACATTTATTGCCAACTTAATGAAGTAGGTATCAGCAAAAGAACCAGATGTGATTTCAAAATAGGTAATAATCTTAATAAAGAGGGTGTGTTATGAAAGAGGGTACGGGGATACTAAAATTAAGCGAAAAAATTGGATTCAGTCTGGGAGATGCCGCATCGAACATCTTTTTCCAGAGTTTTATTCTATTTGTCCCGATATTTTATACCGATGTATTCGGTCTTTCTCCAGCGGCAATAAGCATAATGTTTCTGGTAACTAAAATATGGGACGCGGTTAACGATCCGTTGATGGGGATAATTGCCGACCGAACAAATACCCGCTGGGGGAAATTCCGTCCGTATATCCTTTGGTTCGCAATACCATTTGGGCTGTTCGGCGTATTAACCTTTACAACTCCTAACATAAGCATTAACGGCAGACTTATCTATGCTTATGTTACCTACACCTTACTAATGATGGCCTATACGATTGTGAACGTGCCCTATTCTGCGTTGATGGGTGTTATGACTCCTAATT
>CAZJIU010000046.1:13971-17275 GCA_964546145.1 uncultured bacterium | reverse complement strand
CATGCAATGTCAACAGCTTACTTAACTCCCAGAAAAGCTTTTAGTGCGGCAAGTGGCGATATAGTTGTTGTTGGAAAACAAGTTGTTGCCTGGGATAAATATTATATCAGCAGGTTTGTTGCATTAAAATATGCAGCCTCTGATTTTTCAGAAAAGAATAAGACTATGATTGAAGGATTTGAATACGGTGTAGACGCTATCTACAAACAAACTCTTCCTGACCATTCCATTGCACTAATTTTTGCACCTCTACCAAAAAACCAAGTTAAACCTGGAAAACCAAATCCAAATCCCAGAGCATTTACTTTTATACTGATAGACAAAGATGCAAATGTCAAAGAACGAATTGAATTTGAATCACCCAGCAGCAAATGGGATATTCATACAATTGAAACAACCCCTGCAGGTGAGTTATATATCTACGGCCCTGCTTCGCAGAAAAAGAACGATGCTTATTTTGCCGAACAATTCTATCCAAAATATGACAATTTGCAATTCATGAAAATAGCTGATGATAAAGTTGCATTTATCACAACTACAAAAATAGAAGATTTCGCTAAGAAAATGCAAATGCCTCCAAATATGAAAAAGATTGATTCTTATGAATGTAAAGATCTCGAATTTGGATCTATGGTTTTTACATCATCCGGCGATATATTGATTAATGGACAGCAAGCTGAAAAAGGATCTAAGGGAAACGAAATAAAATACGGAAATATTTATTTATTTCAATTCGGACCTGATGGTAATCTAAAAGCCCAATATGGATATAAACTTGCTGAAACAAATAAAGATGCTACTTCTCAACCAACCTTACATGCTGAATTTGAAAATCCCGATGGAACTCTATCATGGCTTGTGTATGAAATAGCCGGAGTTGAAAAGGATAGAGTATTAATGTACCCTCAAATGACGATAATAGACCTTCAATCTGCAAACATATCTAAGGTTGCTACCTTTGGAGTAAGCAAAAAAGAAGCCTATTACGTAGATAATAGCCATCCTATCGTGCCTATTGACAACGATACAAAACTAGTATTTTTTGGTACTGATAAAAAAGATAAGGTACTTTGGTTTGCACGAGTGGGGATAAGTAAATAATTACATTTTCACTTTCAATTAAAAGGGCTGACTAACACAAATCAGCCCTTTTTTTATCCGCTTGAATTTAGACCCAATTTTTCATTCGAATTTTTTCTGGCAGTTTTGATAGAAATATCCAAAATTACTCCAAATTAGAGGAGTATCCGATGAATCAGAAAAAATCAATAACCCGTCGTGACTTTGTCAAATCAGCCCTCGCCGGCTTAGGTGGATATATGATCCTTTCCGATGAAAAACTTAACCAATCTCCCACGGAATCACCAAAGAAAGCCAAAATAGTGACCCGCACCTTGGGCAAAACCGGAATTAAATTACCAGTCGTCAATATGGGTGTAATGAATTCTGACAATCCGGTATTGGTCAAAGCAGCTCTGGATGCTGGAATCAAACTGCTCGATACTGCCGGCAATTACCAACGCGGCAATAACGAGAAAATGGTTGGTTCGGTAATAAAAAATTATCCCCGTGACTCCTATGTTATTGCAACCAAAGTTCTTGATCGTGCCCGCGATCGCAGTACCGGTACATTCACCCGTGAGGCAACTACCGCAGGTTTCATTCAGAAATTTGAAGAAAGCCTTTCTCGCCTGGGATTAGAATACGTAGATATTCTCTATATTCACGACGTCGTGACCAGGAGTATGGTACTCTATGAACCATTTATGAAAGCTCTCGATCAACTGAAAAAAGACGGCAAAATCCGCTTTGCAGGTGTTACCACTCATTGGGGTGAGTCAGAAGTGATTAGAGCTGCCACTGAGAGTAATTTTTATGATGTCGTGCTTACTTCTTATAATTTTAAACAAGGCCATATCAATGCCGTCAAGGAGGCGGTCGCAGAAGCTGCCCAGGCCGGAATAGGCATTATCGGCATGAAGACTCTTGCCGGGGGCTTTATTGATGAGCGCAAGACCAAACCGGTAGATCCCAAAGCAGCTATCAGATTCGTCCTTAACGATGAGCATGTTACCACAGTAATACCCGGTTTTACCACTTTCGATCAGATGACTCTCGACTTATCGGTAATGGAGGATTTAGAATTCACCGAAAAAGACCGCAAGGCACTCGAACTTGGCTATAATTCTTCTGGTGGAGTCTATTGTCAGAGCTGCGGAGCCTGCATCAAGCAGTGTCCCAGGTACCTACCCATTCCCGATATAATGCGGGCTCACATGTATGCCTACGCTTATAAAAATTTATGGGAAGCCAAAGATCTTTTCTCATCCCTCCAGGTTGATCCATCAATGTGTCAGGATTGTTCGGAATGCATGGTAAAATGCGTTCAGGGATTCGATGTGAAAAAGAAATTTTCCGAAATTGCGACGCTTCAAGCCCTTCCGGATCACTTCCTGGTTTAGGATAATATGCGACAGCAAAGACTGATCGCCGGAATTATAGCTGTTCTAATAACCTGTTGCGGAAATGTCGTCAGCCGGGAAATCCCAAAATATCCAAAAATCGGTGAATGGCAACCGCAAAAGAATGTCCAGGTCTATACTCCAGACAATTTGTTTGATTACATTAACGGCGCATCGGAACTCTATCTCAGTTATCAATTCCAGCAGCTGGATGTTATTTATTATAAAAACCGCAAAAAACAGGAAATTGTCGTCGAAGTCTATCAACATCAGTCCCCTCTATATGCCTTTGGGATTTATAGTCAGGAATGCTCTCCAGAATCTGATTACCTGTCCTTTGGTACAGAGAGTTATATAGACGGCTCAAATCTGTTTATTCTGGCTGGTAATAATTATATCAAAATCTATAGCTACGATTTAGGTGATAGTGCTACTTCACAATTGACCCAATTCGGTCAAGCATTCATATCATTCCTGAAAGTTGCCTCTCCCCTGCCCAAATTGATCGCCGCATTCCCAACTGAATATCTGCAACCTAAATCGGAACAATTCGTCGCCCGGAATTTTCTCGGGTATTCGTTTTTCAATAATGGTTACCAGACATTCTATCAGAAAGACGGGGTAGTTTTTCAGTTATTTATAATTGAAACAGATAGCTCAGAAAATAGCCATCAGCTTCTCCGACAATATTTGCAGCATATTCAACATCCGATGCAAAATGCAGATGTCATTCACTACGATGTCAATGATCCATATCATGGAGAGGGAGTTATCCGGATTTGTGGCAATTTCATCTATGGTGGATTTGGATTGACAGAACGTGACATTGTAAATGGTTTATT
>CAZJIU010000046.1:0-13871 GCA_964546145.1 uncultured bacterium | reverse complement strand
ATTTCATCTATGGTGGATTTGGATTGACAGAACGTGACATTGTAAATGGTTTATTGGATGACATCCAACGGAACATCTGCCCATAATGTAGCCGCACGGCGCGCCGTGCAACTACAACTGAAAATTTCGGCAAACCGGTTATAAATTCCATTCCAACAATCATCCGGTCATTCAAATCAGCCACCACCCGTTCGATTCACTTCATGACAGGAAAAAATGATCAAATCATCTGACAGCGTAATTATTACGAACATGTCATCCGAGATGAAAAGGAATTAAATAAAATCCGGAGATACATTTTCAACAACCCGCCAAAATGGGAATATGATCAGGAAAATCGGAATAGATTACCTATCAACGAGAAGAAGAAATTCCGGACAAAATTTTTAAACGAATTTGATTACGATTAACTGTAGATGCACAGTGTGCTGTGCAAATTCCACAACACATAACCATAATCACACGGCAACGCCGTGCTGCTACGACGTTATTCTTGCTGTACACGCACGGCACGCCGTGCTTCTACGATAATTAATTATTCTTTTTCTGGGCTTCTCGGAACATAAAAATAAATGCGCTAACCGTCAAAATCGAAGCCATAATCAAAATTATTCCGGCGGTTATCCCGAGGATATAATTATGGGTAACAGCCAGATTCCGATAACTAAGAGTGATTAGAGCAGTGACGGTTATGATCAGCATGATTATTCCAGGAAGTAGGGTAAAGAGATAATTTTCTTTGATTTCGGCTAACCAGATTGAAATTGCAAAGAAAGCCAATGCTGCCATTAACTGATTAGCGCTTCCGAAAATTGGCCAGATCGTGTCGCTTTTGCCGCTAAAGGTCAATGCAGCTCCGCATGCAACCGTGAAAAAAGTCGCCAGGTAACGATTGCGAGCAAAAATATTCTGCTGCTCAGGTGTACGATCCGGCATTTCGAAAAATTCCTGGAAAGCGAAACGTCCAATCCGGGTAACCGTATCCAACGTAGTCAGGGTAAAAGCCGATACAGCCAGAGTCGTGAAAATACGGGCTGATTGAGTGGAGACATGAATAAAAGGGATAGCACTTATAAAGCGACCAATGCCTTCGGAAAACGCCAATATAAAATTCTTACTGCTATAAAAATCATTAAATTCAGTCTTACTAAGTGAAGCTACCGCTACTAATGACAATATTGCCAATAATCCTTCTACTAACATACCACCATAGCCAATAATCCGGGCATGTGATTCAGTTTGCAATTGTTTGGAAGTAGTTCCGGAAGCAATCAGGGAATGAGCTCCGCTGATCGCACCGCAGGCAATTGTAACAAATAACAATGGGAATATTGGACCTAAGGTTGGTATATTGAAACCATTAAAAGCTTTAATATTAATAGCCGGCCAAGCAAAAAATACTCCCACCATACCACCCGCCATCAGAGCATAAAGCAGAAATGAGTTGAGATAATCACGCGGTTGTAAGAGAATCCAGACCGGCACAACCGAAGCGATAAAAACATACCCAACTAGAGACCATTGCCAGAACTGCCGACTGGCTTGAAACGGGCAACGTAGGCCAACATAAATACCAGCGAATAATAAAATCACACCTAAAACTGACGCCAACCCCCACGGTACTTTGAAGCGATATATCGCCAGCCCAAACAAAATCGCTAAAATAATAAAATATATCGAGGAGGTTGCCGAACTTGGAGAACTTGCAAAAGTAACGGCAATGAGATTGATGAAAACAGCAATCACCAGGATAATCGTTGCCCAGCAAAAAAGCAGGAAAAGCTGCTCGCCTTTGACACCGATGTTTTTTTCAATCACGTTAGCGATTGATCGTCCCCGATGACGAATTGAAACTACGAGTGCTCCGAAGTCATGGGTTCCGCCAATAAATACCGAAGCAACTACAATCCAGACGGCAACCGGAAGCCAGCCGAAGGCTGCTGCGACGGCCGGGCCGACAATTGGTCCCGCTCCGGCAATCGAGGCAAAATGATGACCGAAAAGGACTGGCGCCCGGGCTGGCACATAATCAATTCCGTCATATTGCGTCTGGGATGGAGTTGGTCGGTTTGGATCAATGCGGAATTTCCGCGATAGAAAACCACCGTAGAAACGGTAACCTAACCCAAAGACCAGAATCACCAATAAAATCAAAACACTGCCATTCATTATTTACTCCCCAATTTCCGATAACTCTTATTGCTATTCGACTTAACCTTTTACCACGCCCAATGGTGTAAATCGGGCGACCTTTTTTATTATTCCAGCAAGCTGCATGGTATTAACGACCTCGGTGACATTCTTATAGGCATCGGGCATCTCTTCCGCAATGGTAGATCTACCCTCGGCCATTACAAAAATGCCAGCTTTGGCCAATTCCTGATACAGGTTTCGGCCCTGGCTGCGTTTCTTCGCCTGGGTTCGGGATAATACTCTACCGGCTCCGTGGCAGGAACTGCCAAAAGTTTCCTGCATGGCTTTATGCGTTCCAATGCAGAGATAAGATTCGGTTCCCATGTCGCCCGGAACCAGAACCGGCTGACCAATAGACCGATATTGAGCTGGCAAATCGGGACTTCCCGGACCAAAAGCCCGGGTTGCGCCCTTACGATGCACACAGACGCTATACTTTTTTCCCTGGAATTCATGCGTTTCAATTTTGGCAATGTTATGGGCAATGTCCCAGACTAACCGCATACCGAGATCATTAGGGCTGAGATTCAGAACTTTTAAGAGCGTAGATTCAATCAATGCTGAAATTACCTGCCGATTGGCAAAGGCAAAATTCGCGGCAGCGCGCATTGCACCCAAATAGTCTTGCCCTTCGGGACTTTGTATCGGAGCACATGCTAATTGGCGATCCGGAATAGCTATTCCGTATTTGGCCGTTGCCTGCAATGTCACCTTGATAAAATCATCACATATCTGATAACCCAATCCCCGTGATCCGGTATGAATGAAAATCGCAACATTCCCTTTTTGAATTCCTAATTGAGCTGCTATATCTTCGTCGAAAATATCACGGACTTCGGAAATTTCAATAAAATGATTCCCGGAACCGAGTGTGCCCAATTGCGGAGCACCACGCTGATAAGCCCTTTCGGAAATAACCTCAGGATTTGCCTCTTTAAGTGTTCCTGAATTCTCGATGAAATTCAAATCGTCGGAGGAGCCGAAGCCATTCTCAATCGCCCAGCGCGCACCCTTAAGCAAAACCTTTCGCACATCTTTACGATCTAATTTTTTAATTGCTCCATGTGAACCGACACCGGTTGGCACATTATGAAAAATGCCGGTCACTAGCTCCTTGATTCGAGGTCGAATAGAATTGACGGTAAGATTCGTTCTTAGAAGCCGAACGCCACAATTGATGTCATATCCCACGCCCCCAGGAGAAATTACCCCGCTTGTAACATCCATCGCCGCTACACCGCCAATCGGGAAGCCATAACCCCAATGAATATCAGGCATTGCCAGCGCATAACCAACAATTCCCGGCAGTTGGGCGACATTGGCAACCTGCTTCAGACACTCATCCTGGTGAATTTGTTTCATTAAATTTTCCGTGGCATAAATAAATCCCGGTACTCGCATGGGACCAGTTTGCGGAATTTCCCAGAGATACTCACTCTTTTGAATTATTGATTCAGCAGTCATTTAAACATCAATGATAAATGTTCCGATATAGCGCTTACCAACAAATTTTACTCCAAGTTGATGGTAAGTTATACTTTTCAATTCACGCTGGATTTTATGACGGATTTTATTGTACTTCTCACCAAAGACTAAGGCTGATATTTGCGAATTATTTAATCGAACTTTGGCTATCCGGGAAACCAGAAATTCTTCATTGTGAAAAAGGGCTAATAGTTCACTCAACCACTCCCTAAATAATAAATCAATTTCGTCAGCCTGAACTTCGAGTTTTCTCTGCTCAAGCGGTTTAACCGAATCAAGGTCAACCATTAACCTCATTAAAGCCCGTCCTGCTGCGGAAAAAAGTTCGGGCAACGACTTGGCATAAACGTTTAGCCCCAAATCCGAAGTGTGATTTAATTGCTGCACATACGTTTTCATTTGGTCAAAGGTAAATTGACAATTTGTTTGAGAACGTAATTACGGATAACACTATTTGTAGGCAATTTGACCACCAGTCTTCCTTTTTCCAAATATGTTTTGGTGATAACCTTAGTCTTCGGCGGTTTGGTCGAAGCCAGTACCGACTTGTAATTCAGTAGCTGCCCCTCGCGGATGACTACTTTATGGCCGGATTTTTTCCCTCTTTTAGCAACTGGTTTACCATTTATCTCAACAATATCCATCGAAAAATCAAGCACCGGCGCATTACTGATGAAGTTACCAACACCATAAGCGTCCACAACTTCATTTAATTCAAGAACTTTCTCCAAATTCAAACCGCCTGAGGCAAACAGCTTGACATTCTTGAAACCGCGAATATCTAATTCCCAGCGCACCTCTTTTAAAATCTCAAGAAAATTGCCTTTGCGCGAAACCGGTGTGTCCAGGCGAACACCATAAAGTTTGCCCTTCAGTGCCTGGGCAACATTCACGGCTTCGAATTTTTCATCACTAAAAGTATCTATCAGTGCAATTCGAGGAATCTTTTTATCAATAATTTTATCAAAGGCTTTAGTCGCTTCAACCATATCGCCAACTAGTAATACCAAAGCGTGAGGAATTGTCCCCGAGGCTGGAATATTAAGAATATCACCGGATAATTTTGTCGCCAATCCGTGACAGCCACCAATATAGGCATTACGGTCAAGAATTGGCGCCATTGCCGGATGCATCCGGCGGGAACCAAAAGCTAACACCGTCCGCCCTTCTGCCGCTCGTACGACCCGAGCAGCTTGAGTTGCAATCCCCGACGCCTGGCAAATCAGACCAAGAATAGACGTTTCAAAAATCCCAAAATCCAGATATTTTCCGGTAATGGTCATGACTGGTAAACCGGGAGTAAACACCGTGCCTTCGGGAATTGACTCGAGGTCAAGTTCTTTTCCGGTTAAAAGATCAATCACATCGGCTAATCCACTGAAAACCGCCCAGGGAATATCATTCGGAAAAGAATGTACCGAAAATTCAGCGCTGACAGTTTTATTAATCTTCTTCGCTTGCAGGATTTTTTCCGTTCGCTCAAAATAGATATCAGTGACTTTACCCTGTCTAATTTCGTCTTCGGTCGCAGTTCTAAGCATTTAAATCTCCTATTATTATACGTAAAAATTACGGAGTGGTTGGGGTAAATGCAAGCCAGCGATTTTAAACACAGATATATCAATATATTCACTATTTCAATCAGAGGATAACTATATTACGAATAAATATTAGGAGTTTACTTATTCACCTCATTTAAAATATCGAAAATATTCTGATTGACATATTAACAGCCAATATTTTATATTCGGGTGTTTTGAAACTTAATGGACAAATTGAAACTCATTGCAATTCCCTTCTTTACAGAAAGCAGAACAAACAAGATTGTTACATTTTTTATAACAAAGCCAGACCAAGGTGGCTTGAAAAATATATCTGGCTGGTAACTGAATCAATTAATAGGAGTTAATATGGATACAGTCTCAATCTTATCAGCACGTGCAATTGGTAAAAATTTCACTCCCAAGGAATTCCTACCCAAAGGCAAAGATGAATATTACCAACGTAATCAACAAACCTTGTGGCCCAAGGATCATTGGCGGCATCTACAGTCGGATGAGATCGAACAGCTCTTAAAGAATGATAACACCTCCGACAATTGGAATGATATCTATGCCACCGATCAGTTCAATCCGATGCAGTTAAAAAATAACCAATTCTTTGGACTGGTGCGAATCGGCAATGTCCGCAATGTTATCCTCGAACATCACGATTTAAAGTTACCGGTTGGTATTTCCAACAGCAGAATTATTTCCTGTGATATCGGCGATGATGTTGCCCTTCATAATGTCCGCTATTTAGCCCATTTCATCATCGCTAATCGTTGTATTTTAATTAATATTGACGAAATGCATACATCTAATCATGCCAAGTTCGGGAACGGAATTATCAAAGATGGTGAACCAGAATCGGTCCGGATCTGGCTGCATTTGATAAACGAAACTGGTTGTCGCAAGGTGATGCCTTTCGATGGAATGATACCCGCGGATGCCTATCTTTGGGCAAAATACCGAGATGATACCGCACTTCAAACAAGACTAAAAGAAATCACCCAAACCAGTTTTGATTCCCGACGGGGATTCTATGGAATGGTAGGCGATCAGAGCGTCATCAAAAACTCACGTATTTTAAAAGATGTCAAAATTGGATCTCACTGTTATATTAAGGGCGCTAATAAACTGAAAAATCTGACTATCAATTCAGCTGAGTTGGAATCAACCCAGATCGGTGAAGGTGTTGAATTGGTAAATGGCATTATCGGTTTCGGCTGTCATATTTTCTACGGCTGTAAAGCCGTCCGGTTTATTTTAGGCAATAATTCCAATTTGAAATATGGTGCCCGGCTGATTAATTCATTCCTGGGAGATAATTCGACAATATCCTGCTGCGAGGTCCTGAATAACCTGATATTTCCCGCCCATGAACAGCATCATAACAATTCGTTTCTGATTGCCTCAGTCGTTTTGGGACAAAGTAATATTGCTGCCGGTGCAACAATTGGATCCAATCATAATAGTCGGGCTAATGATAACGAGATTCAAGCCGGTCGCGGATTCTGGCCCGGTTTATGTACCAGTCTCAAACATTCCTGTCGGTTTGCTTCTTTTATCCTGTTGTCCAAGGCAGATTATCCCGCTGAACTTGATATCCCACTACCCTTCTCGTTATTAAACAACAATCCGACAAAAGACCAATTAGAGGTATTACCGGCATTTTGGTGGCTTTACAATATGTATGCCTTAGTGAGGAATTCGTGGAAGTTTGTCAATCGTGACAAACGAATCAATAAAATCCAGAATATTGAATTTGACTATCTGGCTCCTGATACAGTCGAAGAAATATTTAAAACTCGCCGCTTATTGGAAATCTGGACGGCTCAGGCAAGTTTGAAAAGTGAAAATAAAATAGCAAAAATTGAGGATGAAAATAAACTTGCTGAACTTGGACGGAAAGTTTTATCGGGAAAAGAAGCAGATATAAATACTCTGGAAGTGCTAGGACAAAATATGGAGAAATCAAATCGCAAGATTGCGATTATAAAAGTATTCAAAGCTTATCATGCCTATCACGATATGCTGGAATATTATGCCGTCAAAAACCTGATTGAATATTTGCATCAAAATAAAAATGCCAACTTTGCTTCAATGACCGATGCTTTGCAAGGTCAACGTGTAACTAATTGGGTAAATTTTGGTGGGCAATTGATTCCCGAAAAAGATGCCGATCAACTACGAGCCGACATTGGTTCTGGTAAACTCAACAGTTGGGAAAAAATTCACAACAGCTACAATCAACTTTGGAAAAAATATCAATTAGACAAACAGAAACACGCCTATGCTACCCTGCTTGAGATCCTCGGAAAAGAACAATTGGCCAAAGCAGATTGGCTTGCTGCCCTGGACAAAGGGATAAAAATTCAAGAATTTATTAGCGATCAAGTTTACCTGTCCAGGAAGAAAGATTTCGAAAATCCTTTCCGACAGGCGACATTTAGAAACGCCGCCGAGATGCAAGCTTCAATCGGAACAATTGAGGACAATAGCTTTGTGCAACAGGTAAGAAGCGAAACTGAAAATTTTAAAAAACTTGTAGCAGAAATTAAAAAAAGGAGTTAAGGACAATTTAGGAAAGGATTTAATTATGAATCTCAATGAAGAGAAGTGCGCTAAGTATGCGCTTATTCAGGAAATGATGGACACAGTTGAAATTGTCAAAAGGTTCAATCCCGATCAGACGAAGGAGGTGGCTCAGAAGATAAAATCGGTCGGCCGATTATTACTCACAGGCGAAGGCTCCAGCCGGATCTTCCCGGCAAAGAACGCGATTCGCAAAGCACTTTCCTGGGGATTAGACCTGCAGATAATTACTGAGGGATCCCGCCAAGCAGCCGACTATGATTTAGCGAAATTTGCAGTATTCTGTGCTTCCAATTCAGGACGCACCAAAGAGGTAGTTTTACTCGCTCAAAAACTAGCTGAGATGAATAAGAATAACCGGTTTGCATTGACGGCAAATGAAGGTACTCTTTTGGAAGAAGCCTGTAGCGAAACATTCGTCTTGACCTGTGGCTGGGAGCAGGCAGTTGCCGCCACAAAAAGTGTTATCGAACAGGCGCTATTTTATGAATCCCTACTCTGGAATATGGATTCAAAAAGCAATTTGATCGAGAGAGAGAAACTACATCAAAAAATCGAACAAGCCTTGACAATGCCAATAGATCCCCAGATTATTGAAGCCGCGGCTAAGGCACCGACGATTTATTTTGCCGGATACAATGATGGCGTAGCCGAAGAGTTGACCCTGAAAACAAACGAAATTACCCGTAAAAAGTCTGATTATTTAGAGGGAACATATGCAGTCCACGGGATTGAAGAAGTGATGGATCCGAATGATATCATTTTTATTGTTGATCCAATTGCCGAGGAAATAGAAAAATTTCAAGAGGTATTAGCCAAGGGAGTTGGACTTAAAGTAGTAGCCATTAGCCCCAATGAGACACCTTTTATCAACATTCGTACACCTGATGCTAACGAGATGAATCCTTATGTTTTTTTATGCGCAGGCTGGAATTTACTAATTGAAATTGGCTTAACATTGGGAATTAACCTTGATAAACCGGAGCGTGCCCGCAAAGTGGGTAATGAGTTTATTGGGTAAATATCAATATTGGGTTCCCTCCCCACCCAATAGTTTTCCTTTTAGTAATGATATTTTGAAAAAATGATCCTTCGTTTTGTGAAAAATTTTATCAATACTTACAATTTTTTAGGATTGGATTTTTTGACAACTAAAGGGTAATTACCCAAGTCGCAGAATTATTCATAAAATGATGCGATAAAACATTAAATAGAAGTTTATAATTATTCTAATGGAGGAATTTAGATGAAGATTAAACGAGCTGCAGGTGCAATTTTAATCCTGACCATAATTCTTTGGTCAACATTATTCTCAGCCGACTTTGAAGTCGGGAAAAGTTATTCCGGATTCAAACTACTGGAAAAACGATTTGTTAAGGAAGTCAACGCCGAATGCCTCAATTTCGAACATACTCAGAGTGGTGCACGATTATTTAAAATTATGGCCGATGATCCAAATAAAACTTTTAGTATTGCTTTCAAGACCGTTCCGGAATCGGACAATGGTGCTCCTCATGTTACGGAACATGGGGTACTAAACGGTTCGAAGAATTTCCCGGTGAAGAGTCCTTTTGATATCTTGTCCAAGGGCTCACTCAAAACCTTCCTAAACGCATTCACCGGTAGTAACATTACTGTTTACCCAATCGCCAGTATGAATGAAAAAGATTATTTCAATCTCATGCACGTCTATCTGGACGCTGTTTTTAATCCTCTGATCTACACCGATCCCCGGATTCTCAAACAGGAAGGCTGGCATTACGAACTCCTGGATAAAGATAGTCTAATTGAATATCGTGGTATCGTCTATAATGAAATGAAAGGAGCCTTTTCTAATCCCAGTCGAGAACTGTATTATCAAATTAATAAAAATCTATTCCACGATAATTGTTATCATTATTCAGCCGGTGGTTATCCCAGCGCAATCCCGACTTTAACCTATGAAATGTACCTGAATTATCACCGCAAGTACTATCATCCATCCAACAGTTACATTTATCTCTATGGCAATGGTGATCTTAATCAGGAACTTGCTTTCATTGATAAAGAATATCTAGCCGGCTACCAAAAATTCGAGGCAAATGTCAATATTTCCTTGCAGAAGCCATTCGATACTATGAAAACTGTAACGGCTTACTATTCGTTCCCAGAGGAAGGCAATCCGGAAAATCAAACCTATCTCTCTCTAAGTTTTGTAGCAGGATTGGGAATTGACCGTAAGTTAATATTCGCCCTCGACGTTCTGACTGATGTTTTGGTCAATCAGGAGTCAGCTCCGATAAGACTGGCACTGCAGGAAGCAAATATAGGTCGAGACGTATCTGCCTATTACGACGATCTAAAACAAAACGTAGTAACTATCACTGTACAGAATGCCAATTTGGAAGACCAGGATAATTTTAAAGAAATCATCTTTAAGGTTTTAGGAGAAACTGTCAATAAGGGATTAGACGAAGAAACCGTTCAAGCAACCTTGAATCGGCTGGAATTTAATTTACGTGAGAGCGATGACGCCCAGAAAGGATTAACCTACCACTTCAACCAGTTGAATGGTTGGTTATTTGCCAATGATCCATTTTTAAATCTTGAATGGGAAAAGCCACTTGCTGCAATAAAAGCAGGACTTAAGGAAAAATATCTTGAATCGGTTATTCAGCAATACTTTTTGGATAATCCCCACGCCTTGCTGCTGACTCTCCAACCAAAACCAGGAATGGAAAAAGAAATCAATGCCCAAACTACCCAAGAATTAGCAGCGTATAAATCAACTCTATCCGATCAGGATTTAGAGAATTTGATTAACGAAACCCAGGAATTAATTGCATATCAACAAAAGGAAGATACTCCGGAAGCTCTGGCAACAATTCCTTCCTTAAGTATCGAAGATATTAATCCCAAAACTCAATATTACAAGATTCAAAAAAAGCAGGTTCAAAAAGTGCCAGTACTTTACTATGATACGTTCACCAACGATGTAGTTTATGTCCGTTACCTGTATGATGCTCGAGTAGTTCCTCAAGGTCTAATTCCTTACATCTCCCTTCTGGCTCAAGTTATGGGAAGTTTAAATACAGAGCATTACACTTTCGGAGAACTTGAGAAAGAGCTGAATTTGCATACCGGAGGATTTAGCACATCCTTGGGTAGTTATTTAAAAGAACAAGATGATAATCAACTTCAGTCTAAATATATTGTCGCAATCAAGGCTATGAATACAAAAATTGATAAATTGTTTGAGTTATCTAATGAAATTATCCTAAATACTAAATACGAAGATAAAGAGCGTCTTCATGATGTGCTCACCCGTCATCAATCCCAACTCGAAGCCAGTCTAAAAAGTAATGGCTATGCTTACGCTTCGCGTCGTCTGCGATCCTATTACAGCAACCAGGGATTTTTCACCGAATTAACCAGCGGCATCGAGTATTACTGGTTTGTCACTGACCTGCTCGATAATTTTGATACAAAAGCCGACGAGATTATCAGTAATTTGCAACGAACTGCCAATCTCCTGTTCAATAAGAACAACCTGATTATCACGATTACCTGTGATAAATCCGATATTAATAATATCCTTAATAATTCTAAAACTTACTTAAGTAGACAACCGACAAGCGAAGTTAAACTCAATAATTGGCAATTCACTCCTACAAATAAAAAAGAGGGATTGATGGCTGCCTCCAAAGTTCAATATGTAGTTTTAGGTTCCAACTTTAAAAAATTAGGCTATCAATGGAATGGAAAGTTGAGGGTTTTAGATCACATTTTATCAAGTGATTGGCTCTATAATCAAATCCGGATTGTCGGTGGAGCCTATAGTGCCTGGAGTAACTTTTCTACATCGGGGAATGTTGACTTCAACTCTTACCGGGATCCAAATCTCAAAGAGACATTAGAAATATACAAGGCTACAATTGATTATCTGCACAATTTCGATGCAGATCAGCGCGAAATGACTGATTACATAATCGGTACAATTGCCAATCTTGACAATCCCCTTACACCTTCTGAACAGGGAAATGTTGCAGTCCGTTACTACTTTGAGAATATTCGTAAAAAAGATGTCCAAAAAGAACGAGACGAGGTACTTTCAACTACGGTAAAAGAAATCAGAGAAATGGAACCGATGGTTTCTGACATTCTAAATCAAAATATATATTGCGTCTACGGTAACGAAGAGGTGATCCAGGCTAATGAAGCACTCTTTAATACCGTCATCAAATTAAGCCGTTAAAAGCTAGTCTAATTTTCTCTAATAATAAAAATTTATAGCCAAAATTTGAATGGTTACTAACTTAGACCAAATCAGGTCGAAGTTAGATTTCCATAATTAGGAAGTCTTCCGCCATTCTCACTATACAATCGGCAGGTATCTTTATTTTATGGAGCAGCTTATCAGTATCATTTTCAGGAGAGAGATGAGTGAGCAGAGTAATTTTTGGTTTTGCTTCCTGAATCAGCGTCGCAATTTTTGCCGGAGTCATATGCCCCGGTTTCGGTTCAGTATCTGTACACGAACACTCAATAACCAGCAAATCAACTCCCTTTGAGGCTAAAATTAGTTCTTCAGAAAGATCGGTATCACTAGCGTATAATAGCAATTTCCCCGTCGAATCCTTAAAGCAATACATTAAACTTTGTGCAGAATGATTTCCTTGAATTACTTTAAGTTCAAATGTTGTAAATGAATAATTACCAGGTTCAATCGTACGAATGGAATATGGAAATTTTTCGTTGATTATCCACTTTCCAAACATATTTTCAAAACCTGCAATAATTGGCGAAAAGTCTTTGTGAGCAAAGATCAGTAACTCCGCATCTTTTCGATTTTCCGGCTCTGAATATTTTCGAGTAAAAAGTATTGGTAACAAATCAGCGATATGATCGAGATGTAAATGACTGTAAAATATTTTTGAAATATCCCAAAGCGAATGATCTGTCTTCAAATACTGACGTAAAACTCCCGAACCTGAATCTAACAGAATTAATTCATCCGCAATTTCAAGCAGATACCCGGAATTATTCCTGGTCTTTGTCGGTATAAAATACCCAGATCCAAGAGTTGTGAGCTTCATGATTTTTTTCCCTGCCTTTCTTAAATTCTAACCAATAAAAAATTGCTATTAGTCAAAGCATACTCACATTACGCACTTAAAGTAATTTATAAAATAGGCCACTTATTATCATGGTCTAAATTTTAATATTCTCCTTATGTGATTTCAAGTAATTTATAAAATACTTACGATCACTTTCTGGCTTCTCTGAATCCATTCTTATTATCGCCTTACGGATTCTTTTCATGACCATTTTCTCAGGAAAAATCTGAATATTTAAACTCAGGAAAATTTTCGGACTTAGCAGGTTAAATGAAATGCAGCGATGGTCTTGGATTTATCCGGAAGGTTATTGTACTCTTGGATAGCAAGGTCTGATTTTCCAATGAATGATTTGACCTTGCGTGTCTCCAGCCATTGAATCAATTCGCTGGCAATTTTCATCATTCCATATTTACCTGTACCGATGATAATCAGCTCCGGCATCTGATCAAGAAAACCTTCTAAATCTTCTAATTGAAGAAGGTGTCCTTCCTTACGCCACCAACTGGAAATAATTCTATCGGGAAGAATGATTAAATCTCGGTTAAAGCTTTGCTCACCAATTTTCATTTTCCCAAATTTATACTCACTAATTATCATTGATTTCCTTCAAAAACCATCATTTTAAAAATAACATCCAAATTGATACTGAGCAATAATAAATCTTCTGTTCAGTTCTTGAAAATTGAGAACGTTTTTTTAATTGTCATCACAAGAAAATGAGTGTAAATTTGAGCGTTATTTTATATCGTGCGCCCATAGCCCAATTGGATAGAGCGTCTGGCTACGGACCAGAAGGTTGGGGGTTCGAGTCCTCCTGGGCGTACAAATATTTTCCCACAAATCATCTATTAAAATCCTTCATCTAACCAATGTAATATTGGTCATAATTGAAGCTTTATAAATATATACTGTGTAGATCAAATTTAGTCGGGATGAGTCCCGATTTTTCGGGATGAAT
>CAZJIU010000045.1:15483-17317 GCA_964546145.1 uncultured bacterium | reverse complement strand
AGGGACAACCTTAGTAGAAGTAATGATCGCGATGCTCCTGATAACGACGATCCTGCTTGGAGGTGTGCAATTTTTCTTTGGAGGAAGAGGTCATTTGCAGAAAGCCCGGATGCGCCGCCTGGCTGCAATCTGTCTGACTGAACGGGCTGAATATCTGAGACAATTAGGATATTCAGGAGTTTCCGATGCGCTCAATGAAGATCAAGTCGAAGTTCAATTTGGATCGCAAACACTCTGGCGATCAACGATTGTCCAGGAAGTTGATGATGATCTTGATGGAACGGGAACCGATGATGCTGACTCCGATCCGATTGATTTTAAGAATGTAAAAATAATCGTGGATTGGTCGGGAAGTTCGCCAAATGGGATCAGCGCTACGGTAATTCTAACAGAGGATTATCGGCTATGAAGTTCCAGGCTGGTTATACGCTTGTTGAATTGATGATCGTGGTAATGATCTCTACTGTTCTGGCATTGGTTGCTGGTATCCTGGTCGTTACCGCTAATCGTCAGATGCAGCAGGGAATGCGGGTTTCGAATCTCCAGCAAGACCTGGCTGTCATTACCGAGACGCTGCAAAACCAATTGAGGGAAGGAATCCCGGAATACACGGCGATCTATAGTGATTATTCCCAGATAACCACCGGTCCGAAATCCAGTGTAGGCACCTGTCTCAAGACCGGTCTCCCCCTGGATAAGTACTTTACAATCTTTAAAGATGGCAAGAAATTCGGGGTAGAACAAAGTGGATCACCGCAGTATTTAGTCAATGATGGTGTAGATAGTCTTCTCTTTTATTACGGTTCCGGTTATGATTCATTGCGCAATATATTTGTAAATGTTCGACTCAGTAATGGCACCCAGAGTCTTACGACTACACAGCGTTTTTATTTGAGGAACTGAAATGATCCGGTTGCTGGAGCTGCTTCTAATTTTCTATGTCGGAGCGATAGTTGGGAGTTTTTTGAATGTACTCATTTACCGTATACCACGTAAAAAATCGATTATCAAGCCCCGTTCTTATTGTCCTAACTGCAAGCACCCAATTCGGTTTTATGATAACCTGCCAATCTTCAGTTATCTGCTTCTTCATGGGCGCTGTCGGTATTGTCGTTATCACATACCCATACGCTATCCAATGGTAGAGATCCTTTCCGGTTTAATCTGGCTGTTCATGATTGGATTCAATAATGTTCAAATTACTACTTTTAGCAGCATTATTTTACTGGAAGGATTGTTAGTCTTGGCCTGGATTGATGGTCATTATGGTTTTATTCCGGATAAGATTATAATTATATTAGCATTTATTGGTGCATTTTACTATGTATTATTTGATGCGGAAATTTTCCTGAGTGGAGTAGTCGGTGCCTTAATTTCAGGTAGTATAATGTTTCTTTGGGCGTATTTTGGCGAGAAAATTTTTAAAAAGCCGGCAATTGGTGGGGGTGATATAAAACTTGTTGCCGTTACCGGCTTATTTCTAGGAGCCAAGCTGACTCTTTTAGGCCTTTTTCTTGGTTTTACTGTAGGTGGAATTTTTGGATTAATCAAGATTTATCAGAAAAAATTGCAGCTAAAAACAGCTGTCGCCTTTGTACCCTTTCTATTAGTGGGTGTATGCCTGGCATTACTGATAGGTGAATCGTTTTTTCACTGGTATTTTACGTTACTCAGGGGAAATTGATATGAAACTGCAGATACATTTTGATCAATCTGGTAGTGCGTTAGTCATGGTGATGATTTTTTTTCTGATTTTCACTGTCATTGGAACGGCTTATTTGAGTTTATCGGCACTGGAAGCTTCCTCAAGTGTGGCTCAGGTTCAGCGCGCCCG
>CAZJIU010000045.1:4296-15383 GCA_964546145.1 uncultured bacterium | reverse complement strand
TACTATCAAACCGGATTGGTAAGTCGTCCTGAGGATTTATCGGCAAATATTATTGTCCAAATTCTTAAGGATACGATGCGTGCCATGAAATGTAATGTTCATATTGTGCGAGCAATACTCTCCAGTCCGGGTACCATAGTTAGAACGTTAGAAATACCGCTTGTTTCGGAAGATGACTTAAAATCGGTAATTCGCTATAACCTATCGGGATTAGTGCCTTATTCGGCTGAAACCGCCGAGTTTGACTATACAATTTGGCAGACTGACCGGGAGAATAAAGTTCAGACGGTCATCGTCAGCATTGTCCCGCCTGAAGAGATCAAACAATTGACCGAAATTCTAAACCGAGTCAGTCTCGAGCCAATTCTACTCAATATGGATTTGTTAGCGATTTACAATAGTTGTGCTTTATTCAAGGATTGGGATGACCAAACGGTAGCATTTGTGCATATTGGAGCGCGGCACACCCAGATAATCTATTTTACTCCTGAAAAGCCACCATTTTTCCATGTTATTAATAACGGTGCCGATGACATTACCAATAATATTGCCAAGACTTTCCAGACGAGTTATCTCAATGCGGAAGAATTAAAAATAATCCAAAAGCCTTCTAAAACTGCAAAACCGGTTGAAAGAAGCAGTGTTATCAATCGTTTTTGTCAAAAGCTTGTTTCCCAAATAACGGCTGCTTTACATGACATCGAAATTAGTCGCCAGCTCCAAACAATAACCGCACCACTTAAGCGGATTATCCTTACCGGAGGAGGAGCACCCACCAGGGAATTAGCTTTTCTTTTAGCGCAACAAATGTTAGTACCTGTTAAAATGTGGAATCCATTTGTATCACCGGAAATTGAGATTGCAGTCCCGGAGCTAAATCAATCATGGGGCTGGCATTTTTTACCAACTCTGGGTTTAGCCTGTCAGGAAGGATTATGCGGTTAATTGGTCACAATCTGCTACGTAATGCTGCGATAAAGCGGGAGCAGCGACGCTGGCGTGTTCTAATGGTCTTTATCTATTTACTTGTTATTGTGATTTCGGGAGCTACCATTGTCTATATCTATTCCACTAATCTTTACGTTGCCAGGCTATACGAACGTGAAATCCAAAAAATTCAGTCTGACCTTGAACTGCTTAAACCCAAAATTGATCTGGTTGAAAAACTATATAACGAACGCACTAATCTACGAAGTCAAATAAATCTGTACCAGCAACGGCGCAACCGCTCTGAATTCTGGTTACCCAAATTACAAGGTTGTGCCGAACTCCTGCCCAATCCGATGTATTTAGAAGGAATTTCATTGAATATAAATGCCCGCGCTGGTCAGGAAATTTTACAATTGAAGGGAACTATGCCGCTCGATCCGGTAAAGCAAGATATGACAATTCTATATGATTTTAAAAAGTCACTGGAAAATAGTAGGTCCTTTATGTATGGGTTGGCAAGAATTGAAATTTTGCAGAATCGTATTTTTCGCAAAGGGAATGAGCAGAATATGACCTTTACTATCGGAGTCTTTGAATAATGAAGTCGCGGTCACCTCTCGGAATTCCGCCAAATACATTCAGAATTCCAATTGTACTAGTCGCAATTCTGGGCTACTCGCTACTCTTAGTTGCCAGTAATTTTTTTATCATTAAACCCCAGATGAAACGATTTGAAGATCTCAAGCAGCGGCAGACCTTACTCAGCGAAACCTATTTACAATTAAGAACGACCGATATCGAAAAAATTCTCCAAACCTTAAAAAAGGAAACATCTTATAACGAGACTGTGCGGCAGAAATTTGCCCAGCGCTGCCTTTCACCGGTTGAGCTCACTGCTATTCTCAATGATCTCAATCGGATAGCAATCGTTAGCGGAATGAAGGTACTCTCAATTGATCCGCTTCCCAACCAGAAACATTCAATCTCACCCTATATCAAAAAGCCAATTAATATACGTCTTGCTGGTAATTATAATCAATTTATAAAACTACTCTACAACCTCAGCCGGACACGCTACTGGTTGTTGCTTGATAATTTTACTATTAGTCCCCAGGATGCCCAACAACAGTCGGTTAATTTGACACTGTACACAGTTATGGAATAGAGGATGGCGAAAAAGAAGTCCAAAATGATTTTATTGATAAGCCTCTTGCTTATGATGTCTGTTATGTGGGTCCGAATGTTACTCCCAACCAGTAAAGATCATGCTCCTCAATCGAAGCCAGAATCTAAAACCAATCTTGAGACTATCCGCCAGTTCGAAACGGTCATCCAGAAATTTTTGAGTGCCGATACTACGAACATATTTGCGCGAGATACCAGTTGGGTAAATAATCAATCTCTGGAACCGTTGAGGGATCCTTTCTTGCCTTACCGTGAAACTCCGCCACCCATTCTGAAGAATGTAGCTAAAGCTACCACATCGTCGAAAACTCCTAAGCAGAAGCAAATAGCGCATCCCCAACCGACTTTCAAGTTAGATGGAATTATCTATGATAGGAAACGTCCTCAGGCGATTATTAATTCCGAAATCTGGAGTGTGGGCGATACAATCGAGGGATTCCAGATTACTAAAATAACCCCGGAGGCAGTCCTTATTGTAGGTCAGCATAAAGATATATATCTCCAAATTCCTGAATATGAAAGAGGTAAATGATGAATTGTGGAAGAAAAATAAAAATTTTTAATTACTTAATCTTGGTAGTCATCATTTATAATATGGCATTTTCTCAATCTGAAAATGTCTCACCTTTAGTTACGATCAATCTAAGAGATGTGCCCTGTAGTCATGTCTTGAAGGTACTTGGAGAAAAGACCGGTCTGAAATTTGTTGCCGATCCGGAAATCCAGGATAGGCGTATTTCGGTAAACTTGACCAATGTTACCGCTGAAGATGCCATTACTGCCATTTTAAGTGCTAATAGTTTGGGTTATCGCAAGTTGGAAGGGATGGATATCTATTTTGTTGGTGACATTCGTAAAATTCAGCGCGAGACTAATGTTAAAAGCATTCGCTGCCAGTTTGCCGATGCCCAGGAATTACAGGGTATCCTGAATCGAATTGTTACTCCCGGCGTGGGAGTTGTTGTGGCTGAACAGCGGACTAATACTCTAATTTTACGTGATAATCCCGAGACTCTCAATCGGCTTGAAGAGTTGCTTAAAACGCTTGATGCACCCACACCTCAGATTTACATTCAAGCTGCAATCGCTGAAATTTCGCTGACTAAAGATAATACTACCGGCATCGAATGGCTTTGGAAAAATCCCAATTTTTACGATACGGATATTCGATCTGCTACTCGTTTCGACCTGCGACAAACTGTTGAGAATCCGAATTATTTTGACAATGCTGGCGAGCGTATTGGTAAGGGCTTACCAATCGGTATGGGACTCGGTGTTGGCGTTCTGACCAAACGTTTCGATGCGGTACTGCATGCCCTGACCGTTGAAAAAGATGTCAATATTCTATCACGTCCATATTTGGTTACCCTGGATAACAAAGAAGCTGTAATTGAAGTTGGCGATCAAATTCCTTATAAAGTTCTAAATCAATACGGGATTACTTCCTACGAGTTCAAAGCTGCGACAATTAGATTAAAAGTTAGAGCTCATATTAACAATGATCAGACGATTACTATTGAAGTAACTCCTAATGCCGACTTTGAAAATGGCCAAACTCCTGATGGCATTCCGATCATTGCCAAGCGAATGGCTAATACCACCATCATTATCGGTAACCAGGAAACTATTGTAATTGGTGGTTTGATGCGTGAGACCAAGGGAAAGACCATTAGTCGCGTCCCATTATTAGGGGCAATTCCCCTTATCGGCATGCTTTTTAAAAATAGAGGTGATCAGAAAGTGAAAACTGAATTAGTTGTATTTATCAATCCGACTATCGTAACTGACCAATTTACGAAGACTCAGCTGCAGCCGGAGAATGTCCTTTCAGAACAAGGACTTAATAAAATCGGTGATTTAAAGCCGATTGAGCCTTAATTATTTAAGGAGAAGTGCTATGAGCGCCGCCCGTAAAATCAAAATTATGGTTGTTGATGATGATGATAACATATTAGAGGTCTTCCGTGATATTTTCACTGACTCTCAGTTCGAAGTCTTTACGGCGCTGAATGGACCAGCTGCTATAGCTGAATTTCAGCACCAGAGATATGATTTGGCGTTCATTGATATTTTGATGCCGGGTATGAATGGTTTGGAGGTTTTAGAAGCCTTACTGCAAATAAATCCGGATTTCGTAGCAATTATGATCTCAGGCTTCCGGGATGAAACAAAGCTGGAAGAGGCGCTGAAAATTGGCGCAAAGTATTATCTCTACAAACCCTTCGATGCTCATGATATCTTTTCCATTGCCTTGAAATGCTTGAAGCATTTAGGCATTCAGGACAAAATTGAGCCGATTTTGTAAAAGTTAAAAATATTAAGTAAAATGAATTGATAAATACTGGCGGCTATCAGGCTTTATATAAATACCTAAGACTGTAAAAACATCATCATTGATAATATACCGTATTTTGTCGAATCGTTATAGTTATGAGTAAGACTATTGGAATTTAGGATAGGTTAGGCGAAATTTATCCTAAGGTGGAAAATGAATTAATGCAAATCTAAAAAAAGAAATGTCTCACATTTTTCATTAATTTTGATAAATAAAAAATCCTTCCATAGTAACGAATAAATTCTTTTAAGGAGGCTGTTTGATGAAATTTTTTCTGATTACATTAATTTTAGTTAGTCAAATTTTAAAATCACAAACCCTGCTAACCTCGAATCTGAAAGGTGCTTTTCCCTTAGTAAACGAAGGGGAAATCGCAGCAATTTATTATGACCTGAACGATTTTGCAGTGGTGAACATTGCCGCAAGACGTCTTGCGCAAGATATTTACAACGTTACCGGTAAATCGCCAAAGATTATTAATTCCAATATGAAATTGAGTGACTATACAGTAGTTATTGGAACAATCGGGAAATCCAAATTGATTAATCAACTAATTCAAGATAAAATGATAGATACTATAAAAGTTGCCGGACAACGGGAAACATATAGTATTCAAGTGGTTGATAATCCATTGAAGAATGTTAAACAAGCGCTGGTGATTATTGGCAGTGACCGGCGTGGCACTGCTTATGGTGTATTTGAGTTATCAGAGCAGATCGGTATTTCACCCTGGTGCTGGTGGGCTGACGTGCCGCCAAAACAGAAAGAAAATATTCTTATTAAGGAGGGTGTGTATAAATTTGGTCCACCGGCGGTCAAATATCGAGGTATTTTTATCAATGATGAAGATTGGGGATTGAAACCTTGGGCTGCCGAAACTTTTGATCCTGAACGGGGGGACATTGGACCAAAAACTTATGCCAAGGTATTCGAACTTTTATTGAGATTGAAAGCGAACTACTTATGGCCGGCAATGCACGAATGTACTATCGCGTTTAATCAGATTCCCGAGAACAAAATTTTAGCCGACAGTTTTGCAATTGTAATGGGCTCGGCACATTGTGAGCCGTTGCTTTTTAACAATGCAACTGAATGGGATACCAGGACAATGGGGGAGTGGAATTATCAGACCAACAAGCAAAATATTTATCGTGTCTTGGATAAGCGAGTTAAGGAGAATGGGCTCTATGAAAATGTCTATACCATTGCCATGCGCGGGATTCATGACCGGGCAATGTTGGGTTCACTAACAATGGCAGAAAGAATCAAGGTTCTGGAAAATGCGATTGCCGATCAGCGCACAATCCTTACCAGTAATATTGATAAAAGGATTGAGGAAATACCCCAAATTTTTATTCCCTATAAGGAAGTTTTGGAGATTTATGAAAGCGGATTAAATCTGCCCGATGATATTACAATTGTCTGGCCCGACGATAATTACGGTTATATCAAACGCTTGAGTAATCATGAAGAACAAAAACGCAGCGGGCGGTCGGGTGTGTATTATCATATTCAATATCTGGGCATTCCGCACGAATATCTTTGGCTAAATACTACCCCGCCGACACTGATTTATGAAGAGATGAAAAAAGCCTATGATACCGGCGCTGACCGGCTTTGGGTGGTTAATGTTGGTGATATCAAACCGGCGGAATACGGCATTGAATTTTTCCTCGATTTGGCTTGGAATATTAATATGGTTGATTATGAAACAACTAATCAACACCTTGAAGAATGGTTAGGTTCTATTTTCGGAGAGGAGTATAAAAAGGAACTTACCGAAATCATGCAGACTTATTATCGTCTCGGATTTATTCGCAAACCGGAATATTTAGGCTGGGGATATATCTGGGACACCAATTTTCGGAAACAGAAAAAAACGTATGATACCGAATTCTCTTTTGCTAATTATTATGAAGCTGATAGACGTATGGAAGAATACGGTAAAATAAGTCACCAGGTTAAAGCTATATATCAAAAAATAGAACCGTCATTAAAGCCAGCCTTTTATCAACTGGTTTATTATCCAGTAGTAGCTTCTGACTTGATGAATAAAAAAATATTGATTACCCAAAAAAACCATTGGTACGCCCGTCAAGAAAGAAGTAAAACCAATGACCTGTCCCAGCTGGTCAAAATTTACTATGACAGCTTGCTAACGATTACCAATGAATACAATCAGCTTCTGGATGGAAAGTGGAATAAAATGATGACGGTCGCTCAGGGTAGGGACGCAGTCTATTATAAAATGCCCAGTTTGGATACTATTCAAGTTCAAAGTGGTGCAAATCCGGCGATTTTTGTCGAACAGGAAACCAATCAAACCGGCATAAATCATTATCATTTATTACCTTGTTTTAATTCTTATTACGATCGTAGTTATTTTGTTGATATTTATAATAAGGGTGATCAACCTTTTACCTGGAAAGCCAAAATTGACCAAAAATGGATCCGACTAAGTAAAGTTAAAGGAACAGTAACTGACGAAGATCGAATCCGGGTTTCAGTAGATTGGAATGAAGTTCCCGAGGGAAACGACCTAAAGGGCAAAATCAGTATTAAAGCAGAAGATCAAGTGGAGGAAGTTTTAATTAGTGCCATCAATCCTGCAAATCCGCAAAAAGATGAGTTAAAAGGATTATTTGTTGAAGATAACGGTTATATTGTCATTTCGGCTAACCATTTTCACCAGAAAAAAGAGGATGGAAAAATTAAGTTTATTGAGTTTTCCAATTTAGGAGTGACTGGTTCCTCAATGATCAGCATTCCGCCTACGGCACCGTCGTATGAATCGTATGACGGCACCCAGCCCTTTTTAGAGTATGAATTTTATACTCATCAAACAGGGAAGTTTGAAATCATTACTTTCACCTTACCGATTTTTCCAATTAATAAACAAGCGAATACCCGCTATGGGATTTCAATAGACGATGAACTGCCTCAAGTAGGTGAAGCCGGAACTTATGACGAATGGAAGGGGAAATGGGCGGAAAATGTTTTGCGCAATGCGAGTGTCAATCATTCGATTCACAGCATCAGTCAACCGGGTAAACATTCGCTGAAATTTTGGGTAATTGATCCCGGAGTTGTACTGCAAAAAATTATTATTAATTGCGGTGGATTGAAACCCTCGTATGCAGGACCAGATGAGACTAAATTGTAATTAATCAATGTCTTAATCGAAGTGCACTCCGAAGTTAAAAACAAATTTCTGACTAACTTACCTCTAATCTATTTTAATTGATATATAACGCTGTTTTCCCTACATTTTCCTTTGTGAAAAGTGAATCCTCATACTAATTGTAAAATTGATCTAATACATTAAATACAGGAGAAAAACATGAGTGAAAAGTTATGGCCGAAAAGTCGTGTTATTGTCCAGATCATTATGTTCATCGTGATCAATTTATTGATTTTATCATGCACTAAGGTCTCTCCAACTGGCAATGAGCTGAAATTAAATGACAAAGAATATTTTGAATCACGCGGATTTGAAGTATTGGTTTTTGAAAACCAGTATACCGGGATGTTTTTTGATGAAAAGACAGCCGGGATCATGTTGATTCATCATGGCGTGCGGACGGCGACAGGCGGAGCTGTCAGGTTGAAGCCCACACCCGAGCAGTGGGATCAAATACCGGCTGTCGTTGAACGTAAAGTGAATAAGGAAAATAACAGCATTGATGTTTTACTGCGTTACGATGATTATAATTTCGATTCGTGGATCCATGTCCAACCACAGGGAAACGGGATTCTGTTCAGCGTTACCTTAGACCGACCGCTTCCGGAGAAATTAGTTGGGCGAACCGGTTTCAATCTTGAATTTTTACCCTCAGCTTATTTTGAGAAGAATTACACTATGGATGGAAAAACTGGAATTTTCCCGCTTTATCCAACCGGTCCAATGGAGGTCAAGCCGGCAGCAACCCAGATTCGCCAGTATGCCGGTCATTCGACTTTTGATGATCGCGGACGGGCTGAATATGTCGAGCCGAAACCGATTGCTACCGGACGAACGCTTGTTCTGGCGCCCGGAGATCCCGAACGCCGAATTCGAATTCAATCACAGGACAGCGACTTGATGCTTTTCGATGGTCGCAATGTTGCCCAGAATGGTTGGTTTGTAGTCCGCAGTCTGATTCCGGCAAACCAAACCGGTAAGGTCGCTGAATGGCTCCTGATTCCGAATAAAATCCCAAACTGGACCAGACCACCAATGATTGCCTATTCTCAGGTTGGTTATCATCCGGATCAGGAGAAAGTGGTGGTGATCGAGCTGGATAAAAACGATATTCCGCTGGTCAAAGCATCGTTGCTGAAACTTAACGATAATGGCAAATGGATTGAAAAATATAGTGGTGAGGTAAAGGAATGGGGACAATATCTGCGTTATCACTATCTAAAATTTGATTTTTCTACGGTACACGACACCGGACTGTATGTCATACAATATGGAGACCAAAAAACCGTATCTTTTCAAATTGGAACTCATATCTATGATAATGTCTGGCAATCAACTCTTGACGTTTGGTTTCCGGTACAGATGGACCACATGTTTGTCAATGAAGCCTATCGTGTCTGGCATGGAGCTGCTCATCTTGATGATGCCCGACAGGCGCCGCTGAATCACCAGCATTTCGATGGCTATCGCATGGGCACTAGCACCGAAACCAGATATAAACCCGGTGAACACATTCCGGGATTGAATATCGGCGGCTGGTTTGATGCCGGTGACTACGATATTCGTACCGGCTCGCATTGCGGAACAGTGGAGCATTTTGTGAATTCCTGGGAACATTTCGGCATACAACGTGACGAAACACTTGTTGATCAGCAACAGCGTTATGTGGATATTCACCATCCGGATGGCAAGCCGGATATTTTGCAGCAAATTGAGCAGGGAGCACTGGCGCTCATTGCTCAGCATCGGGCATTTGGTCGGGCGATTGCCGGAATTATTGTGCCAAATCTGCATCAGTATCACCATCTTGGCGATGGCTCAACCATGACGGATAATCTGGTTTATAATCCGAAACTCAAGAAATACGAGTCGGACGGATTTTCGAGCGGAACGCCTGATGATCGGTGGGCATTTACTAACAGAATTCCATGGAATAATTATAGCTCGATGGCAGCTCTGGCAGCAGCCAGTCGGGCACTTCGTGGTTATAATGATAAACTTGCTGACGAATGTATCGCCGCCGCGCAAAGAGCCTGGATTGATGAGCACAACCAACCAGAAGTGGAAGATAGCCTGGCTCTCAGGTTCCGCGGTACCGGTGAAATAGAGCCTGCACTGCAACTTTACATTACCACTAAAGATAAGAAGTATGCCGATAGATTTAATGAACTTATCTGGCCGGCTCTGGAAAAGATGATGGTTTGGAATATGCAATACGCTGCTGAAGCTGTTCCTTTCATGAATGAAGATTATCAGAAAAAATTAATTCCTTTTGTCCAGAAATATAAAGCGGTAAATGATGAGATACCGACCCAGAATCCCTTTGGTGTTCCGATAACTACCAGAGGCTGGGCCGGTAATGGATTCGTGATTGATTGGGCGGTAACTAATTATCTTTTACATAAAGCCTACCCGGAAATAATTGGTCCGGAGTATACTTACCGCGGACTCGATTATATTTACGGTTGCCACCCCAGCTCGAATATCTCATTTGTGTCAGGTGTGGGAGCACATTCGAAAAAGATTGCTTATGGCAACAATCGCGCTGATTTTACTTTTATTGCTGGTGGAGTCGTTCCAGGAATTTTAAGACTGAAGCCCGATTTCCCGGAAAATAAGGAAGATTGGCCATTTTTATGGGGTGAGAATGAATATGTTATAAATATTTGCGCCGAGTACATTTTTCTGGCAAATGCGGTTAGGGACCTGACAAGAGAATAAAAATACTTATAAGGTAAAATTGCTCTACAATATTCTAAAGAAGTCTGGAGCGCTTCAATTATAGAGAGAATTCAGAGCAAATGATTGGAAAATGGAAGGGAGCAAGATTAACTTTATTTTTTATTTTGATTTCACATTCTTTAGTCTTGGGTATTTCCATTGGTGAACCGTTAATTAATTGGCAACAAGATAAATCTCTTCTGCATTTTTCTTCAGTTCGGTTCCATGCATTCAGGATTTCCAATATTAGTTATTACGATAAACCGGGTAAACCTCTTCCATTAAGAATAAATTTTCCGGATAATTCAAACAGGGAATCAAATATGAAATTAATAAAAAGTATCAACCCGATATTACTTTCATTAACTTTATCGCATGGATCAGGACTTTATGCTCTGAATCAACCGCAGAAAACCAAGCGGTTTCTCTATGCGAATATTATATTTACGGATATACCAATGGTATTTCTGATTGGCGGTATTGCTTTGAATAGAATTTGCCCGGAAGTTTTTCAGGGCACAGTTCTCAGTGTTACAGAATATTTTATCAATATATGTGTTTTAAGTGTATTTACTTCCATACCGACCATTCGTGTATTTGAATGTCGGAGTGTTTTAAAAAATAGAAATGCGGGTGAATAATCCTGCGAAAAATCAAATTATTTTTCAATTGAAATAAAGTTTGATACGCAATATTATTGAGTGTGAAAGAGATTACTTAATATCTAAAAACTTA
>CAZJIU010000045.1:0-4196 GCA_964546145.1 uncultured bacterium | reverse complement strand
GGACCGGATAAATTGCATTGTCCGCCGGGTCATCAAATTGTTGAAACCGGCTTGATTAAATTGTATCAAATTACCCGCAATCAAGATTATCTTAAACTTGCGAAGTTTTTTCTCGACCTGCGCGGCGACTCGACTACGCATGAGTTATATGGAGCATACAGCCAGGATCACCTACCGGTTACGGAGCAAACCGAAGCAGTTGGTCATGCGGTAAGGGCGATGTACATGTATGCCGGGATGACCGATATTGCCGCAATTTATCATGATCCAGATTATCGTAAGGCTGTCTTTAAAATCTGGGAAAATATCATTAACTCAAAGATGTACCTCACCGGCGGTTTGGGTTCGCGGCATGAAGGTGAAGCCTTTGGGGAAGACTATGAATTACCTAATTTGACCGCCTACTGCGAAACCTGTGCGGCAATTGGTAGCGTATATTGGAACAATCGGTTGTTTTTATTAACGGGCGATTCGAAATACTATGATGTCATCGAACGTACTTTGTACAATGGCTTGATCTCGGGAATATCGTTAGACGGGAAGAATTTTTTCTATCCGAATCCGCTGGAATCTGACGGCGAATATACCCGCCAGCCGTGGTTTGATTGCTCATGCTGCCCGACTAATTTGATTCGTTTCATTCCATCAGTTCCAGGATTGATTTATGCTGCCAATCGAGATAGTTTATACATCAATTTATTCATCGCCAGTAAGGCTCAGGCATTAATCAATGGCAAAAAAGTTGAACTGGTTCAGCAAACCGATTATCCCTGGAATGGGCAAGTAACGGTTGTCGTCAATCCCGAAAAAAGGACAGCTTTTACTTTGAAAATTCGGATCCCGGGCTGGGCTCAAAACAAACCGGTTCCCAGTAATCTATACACTTACCTTGGCGATAATTCAAAGGACATAATATTAAAAGTTAATGGGATTGATCAGCAAGTAAATATTAACAAAGGCTATGTGACCATTACCAGAAAATGGACTAAGGGTGATAAGATCGAATTAAGTTTACCTATGACTGCTCAAAAAGTTATTGCTGATGAAAGAGTCCGGGATGATATCAATAAAGTTGCCTTCGAATCCGGTCCGATTGTCTATTGTGCCGAAGAAATTGATAATGATCAAATTTCTGAAATTTCGATCCCAGGCAATTTAACTCTCGAGAAAGCAGAAATAGCTATTTTATCTGATAAAGTGAATGTGCTAAAAGGTAAAGCATTTGGTACAGAATTGACCTTGATTCCTTATTATTTGTGGTCAAATCGAGGAACCGGAAAAATGAAAGTCTGGTTTCCCCGAAAAAATGAATAAAATACATAGCAGCAATGTGTTGAGGATTGAGGTTTGAACGATCCGAAATTATATTTTATCCTCATCCTGTTCTGAGAATATTTTTGTTCCAGGGTTTTACTCCGGAACGATTAATTCTCGTTAAATTTAAGTTGAACAAATAAGATAATTTGTTATCTTTTTAGCAATCGAACGGAATAACATTATTATTTGAAAGGGGAGCAAGATGAATTCAAACCACCCAGAACGACCTGCTGGTAATCGGGAGAGATTTATGAAATCATTTCTAAGGGTAATGAATCCTGGTAAACTTTGTCTCTTTGGCATTATTCTTGGCTATTTACTTTTTGAGCCGATGTCTGTCTCGGCGCAGCCTTCCGGCGGTCCTTATGGTCCGATTCGCCAGACTTACGAGGTACCAAAAGAAGCCGGTAAAATTTACTATGTTGCTCCAGATGGCAAGAGTGGAAAGTCAGGAAAAACACTTGCCGAACCGACAACGTTTGAAGCAGCAATCGAGCGGGTTAAAACGGGTGATGTAATTATTATGCGCGGTGGCACCTATCGGACAGGTGATCTGGTATTTAATCAGGGAATTACAATTCAGCCTTATGCCGATGAACAACCAATTGTGAAAGGTACTTTAGTCGCTACCGAGTGGCAAAGTCTAAGAAACGGATTGTGGGTTACCTCCTGGTCGCATTTATTCCCCTCAAAACCTGCCGATTGGTGGAACCGTCTCAGGATGGGTAAAATGATGCCGCAGCATCGTTTTAACAACGACCTGGTTTTCGTTGATGGTAAATTTCTCCAATCAGCCGGTTGGGAAGGGGAAGTTGATGAGAATTCGTATTACATTGATTATGAAGCTCAGCGGGTCTACATCGGGATTGACCCGACAGATAAATTAGTGGAGATTACGGCATTCAATAAGGGATTAACCAGAACGATCAAGGACTGTCACGGCAAAACTTCGGATCGTAAAGGACCGATAATTCGGGGTATTATTTTTACTCAATATGCTTATTGTGCAATTGAGATCGAAGGCACCGAACCTGAAGGTTTGGCTAACGAAGCGAATTTTGGGAAGGATGTTGTCGGAACGACAATTGAACATTGTACCCTCTCTTATAGTGGACGGGTAGCTGCTTACCTGAGAGGTGATCATTTGACCCTTCGCCATTGCCGGGTAAGTGACAGCAGTACTGAAGGAATTTATCTACTTAGTTCCTGTGATGTTCTTCTGGAGAAGAATATTTTCACGCGTAATAATATTGAACGAATTGTCGGCTATTATCCGGCAGCAGTTAAAATTTTTAATCAAACCCGTCAGGTCACCTGCCAGGATAATCTGGTCATTGATCTACCTTATTCGAACGGCATCTGGTACGATGTGGGCAACGTTGATGGTCGTTTCCTTAATAATTGGGTTGAGGGAGTGGGGAATAATAAGAGCGATTTAAATATTAATCAGCCTTGGCCCAGCGATAATGGCTTTTTCTTTGAAATTTCCAAAGGTGCAATTTGTGCCGGTAATGTATTTGTCAATTGCGATCATGGTGTCTGGGCGCTAAACAGTTCGGATGTGCATTTCTACCAGAATACCTTTATCAACAGCACGGCTTGTGTTGGTCGCACGGCTCGCAGTGCCGAGAATGACGGTTTCGGTTGGCATGCCAGCACTGGACCGGATGTAGACAAACGCGAGGGACATATATTTGTCAATAACCTGCTTTTTGGTGATGAAAGTTTTAAACGACCGCTGCTGTTTGTTTGGCAGCCTCCAGCACTCTGTGAAAGACTTCCACAGTCACAATTGGCGCAACTTGATAATAACGTCTATGTCAGGAGCGCAGAAGCTGGTAATGTTCCGTTGATTGTCTGGGGTCCCGCGAATAATGATAATTGCCAGTTGTTTTTTAATACACCGGATGAATTTCGGAAAATGTATCCCAAATTGTCAGCTCATAGCCGCTATTTTCCAAATTACAATGGTCCTCTGTTCAAGAGTACCGATTTAGCTAATTACCAGTTGTTAGCGACATTTCCAGCGGCTAATGAAGCTACCGCACTCCCGCCCGAAGTCAGCAAACTCCTTGGTCAAATGAAAAAGTACATTGGCGCATATCCGCCACAATAATTGGTTTTACTTAAACCTGGTTTATTTAACTCTCGAATTTCTATCATTTCGAAGGATGCTGTGTTTTTAATGCTGCTTTTATTGAAATTTTACATGGAGATAAGATGAAGTCATTCTTAATTAGGTTTTTACTGATTTTCATTTTACTGGTAATCATTATGATTACCTATCATTCCTACCTCAAAAAGCAGGAGGAGATTATTTCAACTGGTGAACCTATCCCGGAATATGATAGTCTCAAATCAGCCTTGCTGGTGATTGATCTGCAGGAAGCTTCAACCGGCAGAATGACAGAAGCCGATGAATATAGTCCGGAGTCCAATCAGTATATAGCGAAAGTAAATCAAATTATCAAATATTCGGCTGATCAAAATATCACCGTCATTTATATCTGTGCTATCACCGGCAACTGGTTACTTAATCTGCTGAATGATCGAATGAAGAAGGGCACTGTTGGCACGCGGTTAGATTCACGCCTGGTTAAAGTTTCTGATTATCTTTTACAAAAGAATAAGTGGGATTCTTTCAGCAATCCGGAGCTGGATGCAATATTGAAAAGAGAGCAAATTAGTCGGTTATATATCGTCGGACTGGATATGGCATATTGCATCAAAAATACGATAATTGCAGCTTTGAATAGAGGCTATAAGGTTTATGCCATAGAAGATGCTTTGCGATCCGGGGACCAGGTTTTAAGGAAGCAGGTAATGCAGGAATTTAAAAACAAAGGTGTTAAGGTAATTCCAAGTTCCGAATTTCTTAA
>CAZJIU010000044.1:0-17821 GCA_964546145.1 uncultured bacterium | reverse complement strand
CCAATGTTCAGGTCTCCAAAACCTCCATCAGGTCCATCAGGACTCCCGTTGGAGAGTCTCCGTAGAGACAATCAACATCCAAATCTCAACAATCAACATTTTCCGGATAGCGGCTGCTCTAACGTTGCCGTTTGGAATTCCAAATTCCGTTAACGGTAAACCGGGATTTGCCAGAACGCTGGTCCTCCTCCGATAATAAGATCTTCTTGCTCCACAATCGGAATGTTTTGATGTTCGCGATTTCGCTCTTGCAGAGCCGGCAGAATTATTTATATCAGACATACTTATCATCTCCAAAATAAGTAAATTCATCCGCAAGTCTGTCAAATAACAGCAGGTAAAAACCGGGCAGTTCAAACCTGCCTTTCTGCCCCTTTATTACAGCCAAACTTTAATTCATTATGTGGGGAATGTCAAGAAAAAACTCAAACCAAAACCTCCCGAAGGTTCTAAACCTTCGGGAGGTTAATACAAACTTTTTAAATCAGTCTATAACACCTCTTTGATTTTCTCGATCAGATTCCGTTTCGGTTGGACCCCAATCAGCTGGCTGGCTACCTCACCATCTTTGAAAATCAGTAGCGTAGGAATACTTCTAATACCATATTGCTGAGCAACCTTTTGATGATTTTCGACATTCATCTTGCCGAATTTTATCTTACCATCATATTCATTTGATAGTTCTTCAACCAATGGGGCGATCTTCAGACAGGGCATACACCAGGATGCCCAGAAATCAACCAGTACCGGAACCTTCGATTGCAAGACCTCTTTTTTAAAATTCTGATCGGTAAATTCCAACATCGCAAATCCTTACATTAATTTTAAATGACAATATTTATTAAAACTCAATTTTCATTGGAAATATAGCAGGTTCAAATTTCAATCACAACCGCAAATTAAACCAATTTTTCCGATTGTCGGACAGGCTTCAACCACTGCAGAATTTCAGGTAGCGTCGGTCGTTTTCCGTACATCAGTACTGCCGTTTGGAATATCTTACCGGCGGCGAGCATCGCCAATACTGCCGATCCTATTAAAACTATCGAGGTGCTGATAATCTGCCAGGCAGGCGGGGTAGTCATCCCAATCAGTAAAATCATAAAGAAAGGCGTCATAAACGGGATAAATGAAAGAATTGCAGTAACTACTGAGTCAGGATTCATAATCACATACGACGATAACATTACCGGCAGAATCGAGATGATGGATACTATCGAAACGGCTTGCTGGGCATCCTGCTCCGAAGTAAAAATCGAACCGATTGCCGCAAATATGCTGGCAAAGAACAGATAACCGATTACAAAATACCAATAGAAAAAGATAATTTCTCTGGACGATAAAATCGCAATACCGCGATTGGCAGAAATAAAAGAACCAAAAATCATATACAGCGTCAATTGAGTCAATCCCAGTAAACCCAGTCCCAGGATTTTACCGCTCATTAATTGGGTTGGGCTGACTGAAGACAACAGAATTTCAATCAGCCGGTTAGTTCGCTCGCTCAGGACACTGCGTAATAAGACCTGCGATGACATAACAATCGCAAAATACAGCATCAATACGAATATTACCGGAATCAGATAATAAAGCATTTCATCCCGCTGCTGCATTTCACCACTCGCGCTGACTTCGATTGTTTTGAAATCAACCGGTTTGGTAATCTCCTTAACCATCGCGGGATCGAGTCCTGAATTTGCGATTCGTTGATCCAGCAACACCGAATTGACCGCCGACCGGATTTCCTCTTGCTCGCGGTAATTCCCCAGATAGCGGGCGTAATAGGTCACCTCATTTGACTCAATTACATTGGCAGGAATATAAACATAGGCATCAACAACTGCCGAATCCAGCAGACTGGCTGCCATTTTCAGGGCATCATCTGTGGCCGAATTACCCAGCTGGATAACCTGGTATTTTAGCTGACCATCTTTCAAAAGATAGTGTTCACTGAGGAATTGCTCGATATTCCAGGTCAATTCACCGTTTTCTGCCACGAGCGCAATCAATTTTACGCCCGATTCCCCTTTCATCACCAGCGAAGGTAGAAACATCGAGCCCACTACAATCAGGGGAATTATCAAAGTGGAAATAATAAACCATTTCGAGCGGATGCGAGTGAGATATTCCCAACGGGTAATGATGAAAATATTCCTCATTGATCCGGCGCTCCTTTGACCAGGTCAATAAAAATCTGCTCCAGCGATGGCTCCTCGATATCTACATGGGTAACCGTAACTCGCGCAATTACCTTTTTCAGAATATCATTGATTTCAGTGGTGTGGCTGAGATTTCCGCTTATGACCGAATCGTTGATGGTCCACTCTTCCTGAATTAAATCTGCCAACTTACTCTTTTCTCCTTCAAACTGAATTTTAAACTTCTTGCTGCCGTAATTATCTTTGATTTCTTTCAGGTTACCATATAAAATTCTTTTACCGGCATTTATCAGGCAAATCCGACTGCATAGCTTTTCAATCTGCTCCATCTGATGCGCCGAAAAAAGGACAGTCTTACCGTTTGCCTGAAATTCAGTGATAATCTGCTTTAATAGCAATTGATTTACCGGATCCAATCCGGCAAAGGGTTCATCGAGAATAATGATCTCCGGTTGATGAATAACGGAGATGATAAACTGTACTTTTTGCTGATTTCCTTTCGACAGTTCCTCGATTTTCCGTTCGGCATAATCGGTTAAATTGAACTTTTTCAGATAGTAATCTGTTTGCTGAACAGCAGCGTTGTGGGACAGTCCCTTCAGTGTTGCTAAATAAATGATCGTTTCCTTGAGTTTCGTTTTCTGATACAGTCCGCGCTCTTCCGGCAAATAACCAACCTGGCGATAAATTTCATTCGTGATAAATTTGCCCCCGATGCGGATTTCACCACTGTCCGGGCGGATGATATTCATGATCATCCGGATCGTAGTTGTCTTTCCGGCACCGTTAGGACCCAGTAGCCCGAAAATCGAACCAGCCGGGATCTCCAAATCCAATTTATCAACTGCAACAGTTTTATTGAATGTCTTGGTTACACCGGAAAGTACAATCATTAATAAATTTTTTCTACTATCTTAATTAATTTGGGAATCAGTCTAGTTATTTCACGATAAATTTCACGAATCGCCTTTTCCCGACTTTGACAACAAATTCACCTGCTCCAAGCCGATAATTAATATCGGAGATTTTTTCGTCATTGACCCGCACCGCAGCCTGCTTAATCAAACGCCGGGCTTCGCCATTCGAACTGACAATTCCATTATCAGCTAAGAGTTTGACAAGCATAAGATCACCGGATAAGTCAACCGTAATCTCATTGATGTCATCGGGTAATTCACCCTTGCTGAAAACAAGTTTAAAATGTTCCCTTGCTTTTTGTGCGGCTCCTTTACCATGATATAATGCTACAGTTTGACCAGAAAGGTCAAGTTTGACTTCCATCGGATTTGTACTTGGATCATTTAATCTTTTTTCATATTCAGCAATTTGTGTTAATGTACTCCCACTTACACAAGTAACATAATTCATAATTGATGTATCTGGTATAGACATGATCTTACCAAACATTTCTTCAGGTGGTTCATCAATTCCGATATAATTTCCGAGACTCTTGCTCATTCGCTGACTGCCATCAATCCCCTCCAGCACCGGCAAAGTCAAAATCACCTGCGGCTCCTGACCATACTCCCGCTGAACCTGACGAGCAGCGATCAGATTGAATTTCTGTTCCGTGGCACCCAGCTCAACATCACTTTGAATCGCCACCGAATCATAGCCCTGCATTAAGGGATAAAAGAATTCGTGCAGACTAATCGGATTACCCTCTTTATAACGTTTGGTAAAATCATCCCGCTCCAGAATCCGGGCAATCGTAAAGGTAGCCGCCAGGTTCATGATTTCGTCGAACTTCATTTTGGCAAACCATTCACCGTTATAGTGAACTTCGGTTTTGGAACGATCCAGAATCTTGAAGAATTGCTTCTCATAAGTTCGGGCATTTTCTCTGACTTCTTTATAGCTTAACCGCGGACGGGTCTCACTTTTTCCGCTGGGGTCGCCGACCATCCCGGTGTAATCACCAATTATCAAAACGACGGTATGCCCCAGGTCCTGAAACTCACGCAGTTTGCGAATGCCAACCGTATGCCCAAGGTGGATATCCGGAGCGGTTGGGTCAAAACCCTGTTTCACCCGGAGTGGTTTGCCGGTTTTCAGCGATCTATTGAGTTTGATTACCAATTCCTCTTCGGAAATCAGTTCTTCGACACCCTTTTTAATTACTTCAAGCTGTTCTTTTATCGGAGGAAACATACTACAACTTTCCTTTTCTAAAACGATCCATTTCTCGTTCGAGGTCTCTTTCGGCAATAGCTGCCCGTTTATCGTATTGTCGTTTTCCTTTAGCTAGACCCAGTTCAACCTTCACAACTCCTTTCGGATTAAAATATAATCTTAAGGGAATCAACGTAATCCCCTTAGATTCCATATTACGACGAAGTCTGGTAATCTCTTTTTTATGGAGCAGGAGCCGGCGTGCCCGCTCCGGTTCGTGATTGTCATAATTGCCGCTAAATTTATAGGCAGCGATGTGCGCCTTCAATAGAAATACTTCACCATCGCGAATGCTGGCATAGCTGTCTTTCAGATTCGCATGTCGCGCCCGCAAGGACTTGACTTCAGAACCCTGTAACTCGACACCGGCTTCGATTTTATCCACAATTTCATAATCGTGGAAAGCCTTCTTATTGCTGGTAATAATCTCAATTCCTTTTGATTCCACGAGGCGGAAGTTAATCTCTTTTAAAAGATTTTTCAATAGTAAATCTTGGAGAACTGCCGAAGGGTTTTTATATTTAACCGCTTATTGAAGCCCGGGTGGTGGAATTGGTAGACACGCTAGGTTCAGGGTCTAGTGGTCTTAAGGCCGTGCGAGTTCAAATCTCGCCTCGGGCACAAAAAAGCCCTCGTTTTTTCGAGGGCTTTATATTTTAGCTGACAATTATGTTAATATTCGGCAGCCGAATTGATTTTTACCGAAATGAATTTTTTACCTTCTCGTTGAATATTAGGCTCCAGGATATTGACCTGTTCAAGCGGCATAAATTTTATCCCCATATTGGCTAATTTGCTCTCTAAAACTTGCAGGTTGATTTTCCCTGAATCGTAGCGGACGGTGAATAAATTTGCCTTATCATCAACAATAACTGTTTGAACTCCATCAAGCATCTGAAAAATTTCCTCGATCTTATCAGCTATTGTATGATTCTCAATCCCATCAATATGGATAGTAATCAGCTCCGGAGTTGTAGGCGAATATTTACCAGCAACCAAAATCGCCGCGACAAATCCGGCAATCAGTAGCAAGCTAAATGCGTAAAGTATTTTAACTTTCATCTTCTTTTTTAATTTAACCTACCCCTACAACTATCTGCGAACGAAAAGAAAATACATATTAAATTACCAAAATGCCAGAAAAATCTTTTTAGATTTTAACAGATAAAAGATTGAAACACCGTTAAATACTTAAAATCATCAAAAGTAAAATATCAGGATAAAAATTCCCGTATGATCAACCAGAAATTTCACCCTCTTTTAATTTCAGATATTGGATTTCCTGTTTGCCTTTCTGCTCATCTACAAAGTATAATAAAACACCGCCAATCAGAAACAGGATCGAAACCGAAGCAATTCCTGTCCGTGATGCAATATTAGTCGAATATCCCATCCGCCGCACTATTAATCCGACCGTACCGATAATTACCGGACCAAATATCACGGCAAATTTACCCAGCATATTATAAAATCCGTAGAATTCCGCAGACTGATCTTTGGGAATTAAACGGGAATAAAAGGAACGGCTTAGAGCCTGAATTCCGCCCTGTACCAGACCAATTACAATTGCCAGTACGTAAAACTCAATGACCTTGGTCATCATCACCCCGTAAAAAGTTACCAGCAGGTAAACCGCAATTGCGATGAAGATAGATTTTTTTACATCCCACCGCTCCCCCAGTCTACCAAAAGCCAAAGCCGCCGGAAAACCGACAAATTGGGTAATCAACAGAGCTACAATCAGTGCATTGGAGGGAAATCCAATTGACATCCCGTAATCCACCGCCATGCGAATAATCGTATCTACTCCGTCAATGTACAACCAGTAGGCAACCAGAAACAGAAAGACGATGCGTAGATGCCGGATCTTCTTGAAGGTTCGCCCAAGTTGTTCAAAACCCAATTTTATATAATTCACCTTTTGTTGCTCGTTTCTTGCCCGTTGGTGCTCTTTGACATAAAGAATGAGTGGAATGGTAAAAATTGCCCACCATAAGGCCACCGACAGAAAACTGATCCGAATTGACAGAAACTCCACCGGCGGCGGTAAAAAATCAGACTTAATCGTGATGATTCCAAAATGATTATCTAGCCCGGTAACACCAGTAAGTTGCCCATTCGTGAAACCTGTATAAGTAATCTCATTGCGGATACTAAATTCTACTTCGGATGCTTGCGTAACTTTCCTAGTTAAGTTCCCAATTCGAAAGGATTGGTTATCTTCCGAAATTGCTGCTATTTCACCCTTCTTGTATTGGCCAAAGGTAACTTCCTTCTCTAAGAGATTCGGATTCACTCCTTGCGGTATTTCAACCGTAATCCAGATATCATTACTAATGCTGTTTTCAACTATTTTTATATCCCGAATCGGGACGTTAAAATTACTGATTAAAATTGCTTTAGCTGACTGCTTGCCTCCAGGAATTGAAAAATCGGCATCACTGGCAAGACGAATTTCAGTCGCATCTTTAACCAATTGGTCAGCAACCAGGGAATTAACCTCGCGTGGAAAGCCAAACATTTTCGGTTGCAAGACCCACAGCACATTTAGTAAAAATAGTAAGCCGCCACCCAGATAACCCAGTGCAAAACCTTTCGAGGAAACATAATCAATTTTTTTCTCATCGGCAACATCCGGCAGCAGACTGTCGTAAAATGAATTAGCGCCGGAAAAACCCACCGTTCCCAGTACATAAAAAATAGCGGCAAGCAACCACTGACCAAATTTCACCATATAAAGGCAACCGGTCATCAAAACACCCAGGTAGGCGAAAAATATCAAAAACTTTTTCTTACCCGAACTTTGATCCGCAATTGCTCCCAGGATCGGCGCCAGGAGGGCAACCACCAGCGAAGCCAGCGAATTTGCATACCCCAGCATAGCTGTACTCTGGTTTACATCGGCGCCGGCACTCCAATAACTCTTAAAAAATACCGGGAAAAAACCAGCCATGACGGTTGTGGCAAACGACGAATTTGCCCAGTCGTACATTGTCCAGCCAAAAACCTTTTTGTCCTTAATTAGTGCCATCACCGCCCCCTTACCGAAGTGTTTGGTAAAAAAGATTTTTATCTAAATCAGAAAAAATTTAGAAGAGATATCCCAGTCCAATATACGGCTGTAGACCCGTCTCTTTGGATGTTCCGCAATCAACCGCAACAATGAAGTTTTCGTTCCAGCCGATATGTAATCCGGCGCCATAACCAAAATGAATATCAGAAAAATCGGACTTATCTTTCTTATCCCAAACTTTTCCCAGATCAAGATACTCATTGGTCGCTAAATAAAAATCCTGCCCCAGGGTACTAAATTCAAGAAATTTGAAACGGACTTCGAGGTTGGCGAATAATTTCGTCTTGCCAATAAACCGGTTCTTCAAAACGCCGCGCAAACTCTTGGAGCCGCCCAAGCCCTCATCAACTTTGTAGGAACTGCCGTAAAGACACAAATCGTAAAAGGGCACATCACCGAAAATCTTTTCGAAAAGGATTCGCTGAGCATACACAAATTTCTTAGTAATCGGGAAATAGCGACGATCCGTCAGCGTAGCACGGGAATATTGGTAATCGCTTCCCAACAGCTTTGGGTAGATTTCTATGACGATATCGGTCCAATTACCCTGATTAGGCGCCGGTTCATTATCCCTGGTATCATGGATGATGCCCAGCTTCAGGTAATTTGTAAAACCACCGTCAATCTCTTTCTGCGTAACGACGCCAGCAACCAGATCCTCTTGCAGCTTTGACGAATCGCCATTTAATTCATTTGTCGTACTGATGATCCCAAATCCGAGCAGTGCCGAGAGCTTTGGACGACCGTTTGGATGAGTCTGCAAAGCCTTCAAAAAATCCGCTTTCAATGAAAACTGCTGCCGCTGATACGTATAGTAATCCTTATCAATAAATAAACCAGAATCCTGCGGTTGATCGTCATCATCAACCTTAAATTTCAGTTCTTCATACGTGGTCTCATTTCCGATTCCGTAATAGGGATCATACAACTGTTTCATCATCTTCAATTCGGCTGTTACTCTAATTCCTTTACCTAGAATATACGGGCTATCAAACCAGAGCCAGTGTTCCTGCTTTCCGCCAGTAGTAAAAAAAATCTGCGGCTGAATCGTCCAGTAATACGGCGAATAGCCACCTTCGGCATAATTATAAATATTCCCGACAACACCATAGCCGAACCCCTCATCGGCGTTATAGTTGAGTGCCGGTACTCCTCCCCACCCCCAGCCAGTGCGTTCTTTTTCCTGAGAGTAAGCAATACTTACTATGATTAACAATAAAACGATAATTGATTCAACTTTTTTCATATTATTCTCATAAATCAATAAGATAATCTTTTATGCGAAATTCCCTTTTCAATATTTCATGTAATTAACTATATCAGCTGTTAATAAATGATTAAAACTTGTACTGAACTCCAAACGCTATGACAAGAGCGGTTTTTTGATAATTCTCCTCGAAAATTGTGCCAACATCGTTGTTCTGCCCTTCTTGATAAAAAGTATTGCTCAGACCAAAACTTAAAGCTGTTTTATTATTTAGAGTGTATTGAAATCCCGCACAGAGCGTAGACGAAGCTAAGCTATAATCCAGATCTGAATTATAGGCATCGGTAGCTCCTGTAGTAGAGTATAGAAAGCCCGTACTTAATAAAAGAGCATTTGTAAGTGAAAACTCAATACCTAAACCGGTATTAAAATCATTGACCACATTTTCTTCATCACCATCCCAATCACAGGCAGTGTTAAACCAATAGTTAAAATCGGCTTCAAAGCGTAAGCGATTAACTGGTTTAAAAGATATGCCCGCACCAAATTGGGCAGGTATATCTTCATGATAAGTAACACCATCGGGAAACATTGGTTCATCTAACACCAAATCTGTATTATCTTTTTCTGTTGAAGACTCCACTTCCAGTTTTGTTTTTAATTCATAGCGCAAACCAATGTTTAGCTTTTCTGAAGGAGCAACACCAAAACCAAAAACTGCTGTGTATGCCGTCCCGGTATTTTTTGAATTGACCTCAATGTTCGGTATCACGCCTTCAATATTCCCATTGGCTGCTTCTAAAACTGCATTTTCCAAAGATCCAACATAGGTATTATTTGCATATACATAACGAAGCCCAAAGGCAGCAGAAAACATATCCGTTATCGAATAGGTAATCCCTCCCTGACCAGCATAATAAACGGAAGATCCGGTGAAAGAAGCATCCACAGAATATCCAGTGATCTTTCCGTAGGGCGCTAATGCCTCATTAACTAACCCGGCGGGCAAACCAACTAACTTAGCAAGTTGATAATCAAATGTTGGTAGACCATTTGGAAATTTTGCGCTGCCACCACCGCCTATTGGCATGAATCCCCCGAAAAATGATAGTTTATTCCGTTTGTGAGCAAAATAAACATTCGGAAATGTTGGGACAAATGTCTCCCCTGTGAAAGTGTCGGTATTGTAATCCGGGTATTTTGCAATCACTTTGCGCGATTGCCAGATTGTCTGGCTACTGAAATAAATATACGTCCCATCTTCCAAACGTGATAAACCAGCAGGATTAAAGAGAACAGCATCAAGACCGGTACTGGCATTTCGATTCATCATTCTTATGTATTCTGCACTTTGGTTTGTATTAGTCACCATTCCAAAAAGGAGAGAAGGAATAAAACAAAACATGAAAATGACACATAGATACTTCTTGTTCATTTTTCCCCTCACAATTAAATAAATTTTTCTGAATAAATGGAAAATGAATTTCTATTTATTCCGAAGTAATTATTCTCAATATAGTATTTTTGCGCTAGATCCTATTATTTTGTAAAGCCCAACGTTGTCGTTGCATGCTCAACTATCGGAACATCTGGGAGATACATATCGGGAATCCCATCTTGATTTACATCTACCGGCAATACAACGGTGTCAGGTGATGCTTCTGAATAGGTCATAGATATGACCGTTGGATTATCTTGATCATCTAGAGTTAATACTCCACCGATGTCATACAGCTGACCATCAATCAACAAAGTGCTCAAATCCTCAGCTGCCACCCAGGTTCCCTGATCATTCAACGGTACAATTGTAGGGGCAACTCCTAACGTGTCGCTGGCGAGTGGAAGATTGCCTGTCAAAGTAAAAGTTTCATCATCTTTTAAAATAACAGTCGCCGAAACACCCATGGCACTGAACTGAGCCCAGATCATGGTGCCACTTGCTAAAGTATCACCCTTAGCCTTGCCAATAGTAGTTAGATTAGCATCTGCTATATAGGTTGATGTTTGTTCCATGTTGGTCATTGTCCAAGTACCAACCAGCGGATGTTCCTCCTCCTCAGTTTTTTCACAAGCCACAAAAAATGAAAAAATGAGCAGCGAGCTAATTAATAACAACTTCACGACGTCTTTCATCATGTCCTCCTTTTAGATGAATAATTGATTATCCCCTTGATTTTGCTGGCACTTAAACCAATTTGAGTGCCACTGAAATTTGATAATAAATCTGTTTTATTTCCCTTGCCTATCTCTCTACCCCCTGAATATGCGTTGAATATAAATAAAAAACTTTTAGAAAAACAAAATAATTTTTATTCCGCGTTATACAGAAGATACTTTTGACGAATTATTTGATACTGGGTCATTTCCGAAATCCACAACGGCGTAAGAGTTGTAAATTTCTCACCAGCTTCGATCATCATCCGAAACAGCTGGTCACCAAAAAGAGCATCTATTGCCGCCGGATCGGACCATTTGAAATGATGCGGATACATTTGACCGATAGTACCCAGTACCATAGCTCCGGTTATACCAATTCGATACTTTTCACGATCATGAATAACAATTCGAATCCCGTTGCACTCCTGACCAGTGTATAATCCGGATTGAACAGCAATTTTTTGTGAACCCGGTATAAATTTAACCAGATCGAAGGTTACACCAGTTAATTGCTGCTGATTCACTACCTCAAGCAGAGCCGTCCCGCCAATCCAGGGCGCTCCGCCAACTTGATAAGCAAACGTACTTCCCGGACCATAACTGACATTAGAATAAACATAATAGCAGACCGTACAGTAACCCAGGAGTACCTCGACGGTATAAATATCATCAATCGGCAATCGCCAGGGCAATTTCATTTGATCGAACCATTGCGACCGAATATAATTCACCATTGGAATAACATATAAACGGGCACCCTTTTCTCCGGGAATCCAATCCTCTTCATTCAGCAGCGTCGCTAATTCACCGATTGTCAGTCCATAACGCCAGGGAATTCGGGCATTTTCCGTAAGTGTACTGTCTATTGAAAGCGGTCCCTCTGTGATCTTAGCCGTTACTGGATTAGGTCGGTCGAGAATTACTATTGGAATCCGGCTTTCACTACTGAGGGTCAAAATAGAAATCAAGACATCTAATACATTGTCAAACCGCACCCCAATATTTTGTAAATCCACCAAAATTAAATTTGCACCATTTAAGTCTTTCTCATAAACCCGAGGATTGGCGGGAGTAACCACGACATAGTTAATATCCCGGGCACTATCTCCGGTATAAAACATCATTTTTGAAGATTCTGTGCCAAATGTTTTTTCCCTGACCTCCAGAATAGCGGTCAAATTAAAATTCACCGGATTTTTCATAATATCGAGAATATGCTGGCCAGCATGATTATAGCTGCCTCCGTTATACAGCACTGCGACTTTTTTCCCACTAATGACTTTAAAATCATGCTGAATCAGCAGATCAAGCCCGGTCTGGAGTGTTGTTGTACTGGGAACTGGATTGTAATAAATAACCTTGGTGTGTTTAAATTCCTCCGCTTTGAGAAAAGAGAGGATCACTCCCAGGATTACTATTGACTTGACCCATCTTGACATAAAATGAAAAATTTTCCTTTTACTTAAGCTGCATGTTAGTCACAAATATATTAGAAATTTGTCTATTTTTTAATACCAAAATCTTTGGGAATTGGTAAAAATTTAATTAGGAGAAATCCGGGTATCGTGGCAAGTATCACCCAGATGAAGAAATTACGGTAACCAATTATCTCCTGCAGCCAGCCGCTGAACATGCCGGGAATCATCATACCCAAAGCCATAAATGCGGTACAGATAGCAAAATGCGCAGTTTTGTGCTCCCCCTCGGCAACAATGATCATGTATAACATATATGCCGTAAAACCAAAACCGTAGCCAAATTGCTCAATTGCCACACAAATATTTACAAATAAAATATTTTCCGGTTGAACCTGCGACAGATAGATGTAAAAAGCATCGGGTAGATTAATCGCGATGACCATCCAGATCAGCCATTTCCTTAAGCCCTGTCGGGCAACGACAATACCGCCCAAAATACCGCCAACCATCAAAAATACCGTACCAATCGTGCCGTAAACCAGAGCAATTTGTCCCAGCGTCAAACCGATTCCGCCCGCCTCCTGCGAATCGAGCAAGAAGGGCGCTGCCAGTTTAACCAGCTGCGATTCTCCCAAACGAAAAAGTAATAAAAACAGGATTGATACGCCGATAGATTTCTTTTTGAAAAAAGATACAAAGGTAGTAAAAAAATCACTTAAGAATTGAGCAAACCGAGTATTACCCCGACTAATATCCGCTTCCGGAAAAGGTAATATTAATTTATGATAAATAAAAAATACCACGAATAATCCACCCAGGATCAAAAAGGTTATTGACCACGCCAATTTTGAGTTACCCGAACGAGCGATAAAAGTCGCTGCAGTTGCAGTAGTCAGTTTTGGATCCAACTGAATTGCTGCTCGCACCGACTGATTCCAATTCTCTTGATTAAAAGTAAAACTCATTCCCTCAACCAGGGAAATTGATTTATCGCCGCTGCTTCGACCAAAATGAACCATAATATCTTTATCCGAGGTCGGTCTTGTGCGCAGCCTTAATTGAATTATCCCGATATTCCCAACCGCTTGATAAGTTGGAACTGATGTTTCGGCAAACCGGGCTTTAAGGAATTGTTTGAGTGGATCGGCTACTTGCCGTTGCCACCAGGTTGTTTTTGATGCAATTAAGTCCGTCTCTTCATTTTTTTGTCCCTGACTAATATTCCACTCTTTGACTTCCGTTAAAATTGAATCAGCCTGAGTCTTGGTAAGCGATATTATCTTAATTTTCAGTACTTCTGGTTCAATAACCAATCCACTTTGATTCGATTGTTGTGCTTCAAGTGAAATTTCCTGTGTTACCGGTGCTACGGCGTACACGTTAATATTCACTTCACCAAGACCGCTGTGGCTTTCAATCAAACCAGTCAGCATAATCAAAATTCCCTGTCCAAAAATCATTGCCAGGCGATAGAAGGTCGAGCGGATACCAACAAAATAAGCCTGGTCATGCTGACTCTGACCTAAGATATAAAATCCATCAATTGCAATATCATGGGTTGCCGAGCTAAACGCCAGCAGCCAGAAAAAAATCAATGAAATTTTAAAATAACCCGGTAATGGAATTACCAGTGCCATGCTGCCCAGACCGGCACCAATTACCAACTGCATCGTGATTATCCAGAACCTTCTGGTGCGCAGGATTTCAACCAGTGGACTCCACAGCGGTTTAATAACCCAGGGGAGATAAAACCAGGCGGTATAAAAGGCAATCTTGGAATTGGAAATGCCCAGATTCTTGTACATATAAGTCGAGATTATCATCACAACTATATATGGAATCCCCTCAGTAAAATATAACGAAGGTACCCACCACCAGCTGGATCTGGATCTACTTTTCAAGTTAATTAATCCCCTCCCCCGCCCATTTTCCGAGGGATTTCATCAATAAATTTTCTTTAATACCGAACCCGGATAATAATGATATACGATCTCCTCGGCTGAATAGTCTAAAAGTGACATCCCCAATGCCCCAATTTGACAGTATCCAACCCCGTGTCCCCAACCGGCTCCTTTTAAAACAAAGGCTGCCGGAATATTATTTTTGCCTTTCTCGATATCCACTATAAAAGCTGAACTGTAGAGAAATAATTCATGAAAGGTCTGCCGGATAATATATTGGTCATCAATAGTAACGGTTTGCCGTTTTTCCTTTGAATCCAGATAATCAACCGCGACCTGAGTCAGGCGACCGGAGTGACCCCGTTTGAGTGGTCGAATATCGAGGATTGATTGCGCTTCGAGGTTAAGTTTTAAATTTAGCAGGGCAGTAATCTCTTTTTGCGGATAGCGGAAAGACCAGCGGAAATACTCACCTTCGACATCAACATTCCCTAAATATTTCTTTAGATCTTTCTCGGGAACAACATGAGTACTGCAAAAGCTGTGGGGGTTAGATTCAATCCACTTGCGCACATTTTTCTCCGAATCGAGAGTTAAAACTTCATGCCGGTACTGATCGGCAAAGTCGGCTACAGGTTTAAGATAAGGAATTTCTTCTCCATCCCAAATATTTTCAAAGGCTTCAGTTATTCCACCACAACTTTTAAAATAGCGGGTATCGCAAATTTTATTGTTATAGAGTAGTACTTTTCCATAAGTATTCATAGCCCCTTGAATCGCCCGCTCATTCAAAAAAGTGGTACCCTGATAGCGCTGACAACAATCGTCATTGCAGACGTCCAATCCGAGATGTGAATGTCTGGTTTCGACATTGGCCAGCATCCAGGAACGGGCGACGATGGTCTGCGATTCGATCAATGACTGAGGACAGGCGGCCCCCATTTCGGAAGTCGCTACACACATGAGGTACTTTTCCATCGCAATATAATTCGAAACCAACAGAACATTATTGACAATTCGAACCTCAAGCGAACCGGCTAAAAATACATCAATTTTCTTAGCCCAGTGAAAACCCCTGCCGACAGTAATTCCCTTGACCCTCAAACCGGTTTTATTCGCCAAGGTGATTTTTTTAGTTGCCGGTGTGATGTGCCAGATTTTTGCCGATTGAATTAATTCGCCATTCAAGTTGAAATTGATTGCTTTACTCACCAACTCAAATTTTAGATTATCGTTGGGATTAAGCCACATTACAAAGTTCATCTCAGAGTAGCACTTATAGCGCGGAGCTTGTGGCAATTCGATTTCGATACTCAGATATTGATCTTCGGGTAAAATGATTCCGACACATAATTCGGGTTCTTTGACCGGAACAATATCGGGTTCTAACATAATTTTTGCTCCTTATATTTCAGGTAAGCATCAATTCCTGCTCCGAGAGCAGGTGCCTCACGTAAATCCGAACAGACTATCAACTCTTCCTTAAAATTTCCCCGCCGGCAATAATGCCGACGGGTATCTTCACCAAGTACAGTTGACTCGTGCAGAAGTAGACTAAGGGACTGATAAAAGGGTTTGACTAAGATCGGGTAATTTTCAACTTTTCCGAATATTTCACTCAATCGCTGACCGAAAATGATCTTATCTAAAAGACAACCGTGATATTTATGTTCTGAAAGAGGTATCACTCGTTCTGGATTATTAAATTTAAAATATCCTTGCCATCCGGCAAATAATGTCGTTATTCTTTCATAGATTAACAAGGCTAAATATCGGGCGATCTTTTGCAGGATTAAAACGGCTGCATCTTCACTTTGCAAAGCTCGATCACAGATCTGTGTCGGGTAAATTCTCATTTGGTTCAACTCTGAAACAGACATTCCCGCCAATTCTCCATAGAGACTTTGGATTCCATTGGATGAGACATATTTTTCCATGGATTCGCCCTCGGGACTTCTCATCTCCCAGGTTTTTACAAACCATTCCTGAATATCATCCAGGGAAACTAACTCGTTGTTCAACTTCAAGGCATCAGCCGCGCCGGTACCGCCGCCAAGATAATAGGCATTTCTGACATTGCGAAAATTGCCGTTAACAGCATATTCTTCCCCAACTCCACAATAATAGGCATCACTGCCGATTTGTGTAATTGGTCTAATTAGCTCAACTCCAGCAGCACTTATTTGCATTTCAACCTGCCGAGCATAATCCAATATGCGCGGTCCGTTTGCCATCACCGCGATACCTTTTTGGTCAGCGGTCTTCAGTCCCGGCATTCCTATCCCGATTAATACTTTCTGCGAATGTGTTTTTTGAGCTGCTTCTATTATCGTGTCGGCACAGGCATTTAAATATGCCTTGCACTGCTGCTTTTCTGCTCGGGTTAATCTGATCTTATCTGCTTCCTTCTCTTTGAGCTGCCTTTGTAAATCAATCGGGATAAATTCCGGATTATACTCGGGATATTCCCGATATATCCTCTCTGAGTGAATCTCGGTCAGTGCAAATTGTCCATCTCCAGTAAGCTGAATCACCCAGGAGTTTACTTTAGTAGCTCCGCCATCCACTCCGATTATAACAAAATTCTCTGCCACCAAAGACAATCCTAATTAAAATTAAAAAGAAAACAATCTGTCACTTGGTTCGTGAGCGATTGAGAAAAATTCTGCGCTGTAGCGTCAATAAACGAATATAATCTTTCGCCTCGTCGTTGCGATCAATCGTACTTTGATCAATCTGGTGATCGGTTCCGCCGGCATGTCGAATCACTTCGTAAATCGGTTCGTAGATCCGCCCGACTCTATATTTTTCACTGATTTTCAACACCATATCGTAATCTTCACCGTAATTGCAGGCATAGGGTTCATCATTTATCCCGAAATAATCCATTTCCTGAATAACCTCTATGGGAATACAGCGAGGTGCTCCGGCACCGTTTATCCGTAGCAGATTATTGCGTCCATTTTCATCCGTCCATTCGTCATGTTTGACAACCGGAATTTTGGTCATTCTAACCAATTCTCCCGATCCCTTTTGCTCCCAAACTTCGTAGCTGCCAATAACAATTCCAATGCGTTCATCCGAATCAAAAAGCTCAATCACTTTTGCGATGGCGTCTGGTTTTAAGCGATCATCACTATCGAGTTGAATGTAATACCTGCCTCTTGCCTGTTCTATACCCAAATTCAAGGATAATCCAATATTGTTAATATCAGTAATAATCAATCGTACCGGCGGATTTTTTTCAGTATATAATAAGCCCCCGGGGAGGTATTTAGTAACTTCGGTCACCGTCGGATCACTTCTACCGCCATTCACCACTACAATCGCTTCAATATTCTTAATAGTTTGGGCAAATATACTACCCAGGGCAATTTTGATAAATTCTGGGCGGTTGTTGACAGGAATTACAACTGAAGCCAGATAATCGTACTGCCGGTTACTTTTGGGGCGAGCCCGGTAACCATATCCAGGTTTTAAATAAGCGCCTATCCGTTTCAAATGACTGGATAATACTTTTTCAGCTTCGAGTTGAATCTCTTTTTCGGCAATCAAATAATCAAAAACATTCGCTGGTTGACCTTCCGTAATTGCCCGATATAAAGCCCCACCTGTTTTATTGGCAATATGAATAATCTCATATTTCTCCGAAAGTTTCAAACGGATATCATAGAGGACATTATTGCTGTAATAGATGGATGAGTCAAATCCGTTAACTTCCCTCAGGGCTGCAT
>CAZJIU010000043.1:0-17972 GCA_964546145.1 uncultured bacterium | reverse complement strand
TTGGGATCTTCTTTTAAAATTTGCTCCAAACAATGAATGGCTTTTTGATACTGACCGGAAACTTGATAAACGACTGCCAGCTGATAATAACCCGGAGTTCCTTCCGGACTGTTGTCAGTGAGCCTCTGATAGGCTGCGATACTCTGTTTGAAATGTCCCTTATGATAATGACATAATCCTTCCCAATACGAAGCCATCAAGAGATCCGATTCTACTTCATTGATGTGCTGAAAAATCCGGATTGCGTCGTTGAAGCGGGTTGCCCGGAAATAGGAAATACCAAGGCGATATAAGGCAGAAGTATAATCCGGCTTATTTTTAATCACCTGCTCAAGGACTTGAATTGATTTTTTAATATTCCCTTGTAGATAATGCAGCTCTCCCAAAGTTACCTGCAAATCATAAGCGTCGGCATTAACTTTCAAAATCTCCTGTAATTTCTCAATCGCCTTACCAATTTTACCCTGCATTTGATATTCCAAGATTTTTTTTCGCAGTTTCTCCATCTCACTCATTTTTTTTATTTTGTCTCCTCTGATATTTTGAGTCAAAATGCTTTTTGCTATTAATCTATACGATACTTTTGTGGCTCGATTTTGAACAGATCGTTACCATTTGTATCAATCGCCACAATTGCCGGAAAATTCTCGACCTTTAATTCACGGATTGCCTCCGGTCCCAGTTCCGGATAGGCAATGATTTTTACCTCCCTGATAGACCTGGCAATAACTACTGCGGCACCGCCAATAGCAGCAAAATAGACCGCCCGGTTCTTTATCATCGAATCAATCACGCTCTTACTTCGCGGACCTTTCCCAATCATCCCTTTCAATCCAGCATTAAGTAATATCGGTGTAAACGGGTCCATTCGGCAGCTGGTAGTTGGTCCAGCCGAGCCAATTACTTTGCCGGGTGGTGTCGGAGACGGACCGGTATAATACAAAACCTGCCCCCGAATATCAAAAGGTAGGTCTTCTCCTGCCTCAAGGAGACCGACCAATCGCCGGTGAGCAGCATCGCGAGCTGTATAAATTATTCCGCTGAAAAGAACTCGATCGCCAGCCTGTAGATCTTCAATTTCGGCTATTTGTAATGGCGGATGTAATACAATCTCCTTTGCCATTATTAAATTTACCTTTCGTCTATTCAATCACGACGGCGGCATGGCGGTGAACATGGCAATCCAGATTTACCGCCACCGGCAGCGCAGCGATATGGCATGGTCGGCTCAAGATATGCACAGCCAGCGCGGTCGTCCTGCCACCCAATCCTTGCGGACCAATACCCAGTTTATTAATTCGATTCAAAATCTCTATTTCGATAGATGCCAGTCGTGAATCGGGATTTTTTTCATTCAGCGGACGCAACAAAGCCTTTTTTGCCAGCAGAGCACACTGCTCGAAATTGCCACCAATCCCGACTCCAATGATTACTGGCGGACAGGGATTACCTCCTGCACGGCGAACTACATCCACGATGAAATCCTTGACGCCCGCGATTCCTTCCGCAGTCTTCAGCATCCGCAATTCACTCATATTTTCTGCACCGGCACCTTTGGCGGTTAATGTAATTTTAATTTTTTCGCCGGGTACAATCTCAGTATGAATGATCGCCGGTGTATTATCTCCTGTATTATTACGCTTAAAAACTGGATCGGCAACTATTGATTTGCGTAAATATCCAGCCGCGTATCCCTGCCGAATCCCCTCATTAATTGCCTCGGATAAATCGCCTCCAATTAAATGGACATCCTGACCAAGTTCTATAAAAACTATAACTGCTCCGGTATCCTGACACATCGGCAGCTGCTCCTGGGCTGCAAGATCAATGTTTTTTATTAATAGTTCAAGAATTTCCTGGGCTAGTGGCGATTCTTCCCTTGGTATGCATTCCTGGATCTTAGCTACTAAATCCTGGCTGGCACGATAATTTATCTCCATACACAACCGTTTTACTTCAGGCACAATCTGGGAAACATCAATCTCTTTCAATTGCTACTCCCGATAGTCCAGGCTGTTAAAATCCGGGATAACCTGCACCCTTGTCCAGTCTCGGTATTTCATTTTTCCGTCTTAGCACTATATAATTCCAAACCGAAAATAGCTTCAATCCAGCCAAAATAAAAGGTGTGGTAATCCCTTGCAGGATAATTTCTGGCAATAGACTTATCTAAAAACCTTTCCGGTCTAATAACATCCGAGTAGACTTTCCGGCATTCAATAATCAACTCGGCTTCCTGATAGCCGGGCGCCGGAACAACCGTTGAAGCAATCGGAGTCAATGAAGTTAGCTGTAATTTATTCCCATCACGTCCAGAGCGCGAGCCGAGCAGCTGCAGGTCATGGTTATATTCCTTGCCAAAGGCGCAAACCGTAAATGTTGGGTATTTCTCGATAAACTGGTGAGTATAGCGAGTCGGGCGAACAACGACCTGGATGAAGGGCTTAGACCACATCGTTCCGAAACTACCCCAGCCAATCGTCATGCAGTTATAATCACCGGTACTAAAATCTCCGGCGGTTAGCAGGAGACTCCGATCATGCCAAAGATGGTGAGGTCTGAATTTTAAATCCGTTGCGCAAATTGCAACTCGTTGCATAGAAATTCTCTCTCTTTTGTGCGGATAACTTAAGCAAACAGACGATTTTACCAAATAGTGAATATCCAATTAAAGAAAGAAAATATAACTATCTCCAATTAATTACTGCTAACCGCTTTCCATCAGTCCTGATCTGAATTGCTTGATCCCGGTCAGTTCGATAAACCGTCATTCCACACCGCGTCAAACGCTCAACCGTCATAGCCGAGGGATGTCCGAATTTATTACCTGTCCCAACTGAAATTACTCCGATTTCGGGATGGATCAAGTCGAGAAACGGTTGACTGGACGAAGTACTACTGCCGTGGTGACCTACTTTCAGCAGTTGCGACTTTAATCTTTTACCCCAGAGAGTCAGGTAATTTTCCGCTTTGATCTCAGCATCACCGGTAAAAAGCAGCCTGATCTCCCCGAATTTCAATTGAAATACCAGCGAACCATTGTTATAATTTCTTGCTTCTTCTGCTAAAAAGCGCTCCGAAGGGTGCAAAAAATAGAGCCGACAATTCTTCGAAATTAGTGCGATATCCCCTGCAACTGGTGTTTTAATCGGAACTTGAAGCGAATCGGCTAACCAGTGAATTTCGCGATAAATCCCGGAATGAGCTTTAACTCCATTTTCCCATATCTGCCCTATTTCCATATTACGTAACAAATATGGTGCTCCGCCGATATGATCATTATGAGGATGAGTAAGGATCACTACATCTATCTTCCGAATTCCATTCCGAACCAGATAGGGATAAATCACCAACTTAGCATAATCCCGCCGGTAAGTTCGATCGGCAGTATCAACCAGAACAACTTTTCTCGAAGGCAGCTGCAAGAGAATGGCATCGCCCTGACCAATATCAAGAAAGGTAGCCGTTAGTGTTAAAGGGACAAATATCTCTTTCCAGACGAAAATATTGCCAAAAATCAATGCCCCAAATAGGGTTAGCTTGCGGATTCGCTGCCGATCAGAATGCATAATTCCCAGTAAAAGCAAATACAATAAAAGTACAGTAAATAGACTTGTTTGGGGTACCTGAAAATAAGCACCCGGTAAACTGGCAATATTCCGGATTATCAAGCGGAGTATCTCGATTAGTAAGGACTCGGCAGCCCCATAAACAAGGTTGAAACCATTCCAGATAAATCCTAAAATAATTTGGGCGAAACCCAGAGCACCAATTATTCCTACTAATGGAATAACGACTAAATTGGATAGCAGGGATATTATTGGGACACGATGAAAATAGTAAACCGTGACCGGCAATGTCCCCGCTAACGCTGCTACTGATACTAAGAACAATTGCCATACTTTTCGCAGAGTCGGTTGGGAAATTGCTCCTGAACGCAATCTTTCCGGCAGCAGCACTTCAAGTCGGCTGTAAATATAGACAATCGAAAGAACCGCGATGAATGATAATTGAAAACCCATATCATAGAGCTGCAATGGATCAATCAGGGTTTGAATCAGTGCCGCTGCGGCAATGGAATTATAGATATTAACCTTTCTCTCCCAGCCTTTGGCAATCAGCACCATGGACGCCATGATTACCGCCCGAAAAACCGAAGGTCTGATATCCACAATCAATACATAAAATCCCAAAGCCAGGACCGTCATTATCACTTTCGGCTTGAGGGGCAATCGCATAAAACCGAAAATCACCCAGAAGACCAGGGTCACGTAAGCAACATGCAATCCCGATACCGCTAAGACGTGAATAACTCCGCTGTCAATGAACGTTTGTTCCGTCTGTTCACTAATTTCGCTGCGAACACCAATCAGCAGCGCCTTCAGAATTGCACCGGGTTCACCCTTGACCGATTCATCAATCAAATCTTGAATTTGATATTTTACTAGATTAGCAAAACGCCGTAAGGACCAGGAAGCAGACGAACTAATTCTCACCTCATTTTCATCCACGTATGCCAGGGCGAAAATATGATGATTGTTGAGGTATTGCCGGTAATCGAATTCGCCGGGATTGCGCCTACCTGAGGGGAGCAGCAAACGGGTATTTAAATAAAGAGTGTCACCGTAGAAATATCGCCGCTGACTATTTTTGACCGTTAGTAACAATTTTCCCTGACACGACTGCCAGGCACCCTGTTTGACCTGAACTCGATTCAATACAATTCGCTGACGCCCATCTGGATTTGTTTCTACCGACTCAACCAGTGACCGCAGACTATCGGGTTCTTCACGAACAAACCTGGTGAGATGACTTGGCCCAGAATAGACACTCCAGGAGTGATTTAATCCACCCAGGGTAAGTATTAATAGAGCCGTCAGCCATAAAGATATTTTTCGTTTGAAAAACAACCAATTAACCAAAAGCAGGCAAATCCCCAAACCAAACCAGATATAGCAATTTGCCCGAAGACAATTATTAATCAGAATACCGGCAAGGTATAGACCGGTAATCAATAATAACGGCGCTCGTTGTATGATCCGGTTAATCATACAGACTCATTCTAAATTTATTTTCAGTCTATATCAGAACACTGATATTTTTACGATCAGGCTCAAGTAGAACCAGTTAAAGGCTGTGGTAGCAGCCAGAATTCCCAGCACTAATGGGAAAAAATTATGACGTCTGGTATAATGAATAGCATAGAATAATCCGGCAGCCAGAAATGTCGCAATATTCGTAATAATTAAAATCCCAACCCGGATAATCAGAACTGATTCTCCGCGACTTCTCCAGATGATTAATAAAAATGTCGAGAAAAAGAGACTGAATGATAAAATCACGAAGTACCAGATATAATTAATGAGCCGGTCTGATCTGCGGAATAACTGCATCAGAATCCCGATAAAGAAGACCAGTAAGGCAGTCATACCACTGACGGTAAACCAAGTCAGCACATAATTATTGAAAGTCTCAACCGATATCCAGGATCGAAATTGTCTTAAAATATTTGGCTCAACCGATACCAGGAAAAGCGCAAATCCGGCAATCGCAATTGTTACTAAATAACCATAAAAATGGGAGGCAAGATGAAGCTCTTCGGCAGGTGAATATTCATCCATTTTAAAACCATCCTATTTAAAATCAGCCTTATTTAATTCCGACATTTCTGCGGGCTTCCTTCAACCAAAAATCACTTTTTTCGACCTCTCCTTTTTGGCGGACTAAAGTAATCCTGAGTGCCGCCTCAAACGGGATTTTTAAATTATAAGGATCGGCATAAAAGGCGCTAAGTAGATCAATGAGAAAGTCCACCGATTGATCACTGGGTGGCATATAATCACGAATCTTACTGCGCATCTGATGGACATAAAAAGGTTCGGTAAATGCAAATTCATTTTGCTTCTGTGTTCTAGCCGTAATATCAATAATATTTTCCGCTTTATCAAGTCCCTGTAAAAAACCGGTGATAAAATAGCGCTGGTTTTCTTTCTTTATCCGATTCCAGATTTCACCATTGATAGTGCTTGTCCAGTCAGCTGCTAAAACATTCATAATCGAAATTATCAGAATAGTTATGATTGAGTAAAAATTTCTTGCTAGCTTCAATTGTTTTACTCCTCGTAATGGTTAATGATCGGATAACGCCGTCCTAAACCGAAGGCTTTACTGGTTACTTTCAATCCGGGAGCAGCCTGTCGGCGTTTGAATTCGGCTAGTCGGATTTTTTTCATAATCTCTTTTACCAGTGCCGGATCAAATTCCATTGTAATCAGCTCTTTCGAGGTCTTGTGCTCATTGATAATCAAATCTACCAGTGGGCTGACAATCTCATAATCGAATGGATCTACCTGCCCTTCAGCCAGTTCGGCACTTGGTAAACGATTAAAAATTCGCTCCGGAATGATTGGATGATCCTTCTTTGTATTAATCAGGCGTGCCAGAGCATAAACATCACTTTTACTCAAATCCGAAATCACCGCCAACGCTCCGGCCATATCACCATACAACGTACAGTAACCCAATGCTAATTCGGTTTTATTACCAGTAGATAAAACATAATAGCCGAATTTATTGGCAACAGCCATCAAGATATTACCGCGAATCCGCGATTGGATATTCTCCTCAGTAATATCAAAAGAGGTTGCTTTGAATACTTCATGTAACTGCCGATAATACGCCCTGGCAATTTTATTGATCGGAATATTTAAAAAATTGACGCCGAGATTTTTAGCCAGCTGCTCCGCATCGGTAATGCTCATCTCAGCGGTATATTCGCCGGGCATGGCGACACAGGTGACGTTTTCCGGTCCCAAAGCCGCAGCTGCAATGCAAGCCACTACTGCCGAATCAATCCCGCCGCTTAATCCCATGACTGCCTTAGTGCATTCGGTCTTCCGAAAATAATCCCTGACTCCCAAAACCAATCCCTGAAAAATACTCTCCTCTCTGGGAACCGTTGGTAATTCCATCGGGCTGGCCTGTCCGGTCTCCAGATTCAGGTCAAAAGTGGTCAATGCTTCGACAAATTCCTTGCCCCAGGCAACCACTGCACCGGTCGAATCCAGCGCCAGCGAGTTACCATCGAAGACATATTGATCCTGTCCCCCAACCTGATTCACTAATACGAATGGGATTTTAATTTTTTCAATTTTATCAAATATTAACTGTTGGCGGACATCACGTTTATTGTGCTCGAAGGGCGACGCAGACAAATTTACAATAAGTTTAGTCCCTTGATTTGCCAGCTGCTCGGTAATTTTGACGTCCGAGCCCGCATCCCATAAATCTTCACAAATTTCAATACCTAATAAGATTCTCTTGCCCTTGATTTCAATTGGTACGGGACTATTTGCTACAGCCGGCTCGAAGTAACGCTTTTCATCAAAAACATCGTAATTCGGCAATAACGTTTTATACCGTTTATCAATAATTTCTCCACCCTGAATGATTGCGGCAGCATTGTAAACTTTATTCTGAACCCGATCAGCAAAACCAACCAATACAATCATATCCTGCGGAACAGATTTAACAACCTTCTTCAGACCAACTAAATTGGCATTGATAAAATCCGGCTTAAGCAGCAGGTCCATCGGCAAATAACCGGTAATGGCCAGTTCGGGGAAAATAAGTAATTCGACTTGCTGAATGGCTGCTGTGCGGATGTACTCTTTGATTTTGGTAACATTGTAATCTATGTCACTCAAGACTGGATTGATTTGAGCCATCCCGATATGAATCGTCTTATTCAAAAGCGGACCTCAAAACTTTTATATCCAGTTAAATTGGTAGAGGTATTAACCTGAACCGTATTAACCTGGGAAAACATCGGACCAGTTTTTAATTCTTGGATGAAATCTTTCACCAAGCCCTCCTCACCTTCGACTACGCAGAGCACATTCCCATCTGGCAGATTTTTTACATATCCCTTCATCCCATATTGATTAGCTTTACGTAAAGCAAAGTAACGGTAGCCAACCCCTTGTACCATGCCGCTAATTATAATTTCAGCATGAATCAACATCTTACTCCTGCAAGGCTAAATCCACCGCCTGCTCAGACGTCTCGACAGGAATGACACCTTCAATATCCCAGGAATGTAAGCCAAAAACGGGTACACCTAATTGCAGACAATAGGCAATTTCCGAGAGCGTACCATATTGACCACCAATGGCAATGGCAGCCGTTGCCGAACGAACAATAATAAAGTTGCGGGCAAGCCCGATACCGGTCGCAATTGGTATAGTAACATAGGCATTTGCATCTGCTATATTATCCCCCGGTAGAATTCCGACCGAAATTCCATTTACTTCGGCAGCACCGCGGCAGGCAGCTTCCATAACTCCACCCCGTCCTCCACAAATGAGAATCGCGCCACCTTCGGCAATTCGCCGACCAACTTCCTGTGCCATTTGATATAGTGTCTCATCGCACTCACGGCCACCAATCACTGCAATAATCTTCCGGCCCTTCATTATGGCCTCAACCTATAGATTGTGCGGGCAAAGGGAATCGTTTCCCGAATCTGAGCTGTGCCGGACATCCATTGCACCAGGCGCTCCAAACCAACACCAAAACCGCTGTGAGGTACCGAACCATATTTGCGTAAATCTAAAAACCATTGATATTCACCCAAAGGCATATTCTCGGCTACCATCCGCTGATAGAGTAGATCATAGTTATCTTCCCTCTGAGAACCACCAATAATCTCACCGAAACCTTCCGGAGCAATCAGATCGGCTCCCAAGACCAAATCGGGATTCTCATTATCGCGCTTCATATAGAATGCTTTGATCTCTTTCGGCCACTTTTCGATAAAAATCGGTACCTCTGAATTTTTAGTCAGCAAGACCTCGTCTTTGGCTCCCAAATCACTCATGCCCGAGATATCAGAGCCCTTTTTGCGGAGATACTCGACTGCTTCAGCATGGGTTATTCGTTTGAAGGGAGCATCGGCTCTCTTCAGCGGTTCAATGTCCCGCTCAAGTATTTCCAGTTCCAGAGCACATTTATCAAGAATTGATTGGATAACAAAACGAATCAGCTCTTCCTGGATTTTCAGGTTTTCCTCATGTTCTACGAACGCAGCTTCGGCATCCATCATCCAGAATTCGGTCAAATGCTTACGGGTTTTGGACTTTTCCGCCCGGAACACCGGTCCAAAGTCGTAGACTCGACCGAGGCTCATAATACCCGCCTCAAGATACAGCTGACCACTTTGTGATAAATAAGCTTTGCCCAGATCGAAATAGGGCACACTAAAAAGGGTTGTCGTTCCTTCGCAGGCATTGGGCGTCAACAAAGGTGAATCGAAACGCACAAAACCATTTTGATGCAAATAATCGGTAATCGCATAGTAGACAGCGTGCCGAATGCGGAGAACCGCCCACTGCTTGCGGGATCGCAGCCACAAATGCCGGTTATCCATCAAAAATTCGACACCATGTTCTTTCAATGCAATGGGATAATCGGTAGCAATTTGGAGAACCTGAATATCTCTCACGACAATCTCATAACCACCCGGCGAGCGCTGATCGGCATGAATCAAACCCTGAACGATTACCGAAGACTCCTGTTCCAACTCGGCATATTTATTAAAAATCTCATCACTAACTTCATTCTTCAAAACTATTCCCTGGATCAGACCGGTTCCGTCACGTAAAATCAGAAACCAGATCTTACCACTGGAGCGCTTATTGTATACCCACCCCTTGAGAATCACTTCCTGTTGATCGTAATTTTTAACATCCTTGATGAGAATCCAGTTCATGCTAATTTATTTCTCCTTAAACTGCACTGATTATAATTGCTGACTTTTACTCCAACGAGTCAATACTTATTGAATCTTTTACCACCCGGCAAGGATTGCATTGATAATGTCTTGAGTTATCTGATTTACCGATTCGGTTAAAGCCAGACTTCGGGTTCGTTCGGTAGAACCAGTTGGATCATACTCACCGAAACCGGTGAACTCTTTCTTGAAAATGCTTTTATTTTCAACATTGTCAAACCATTCCACTTCGATTCTCAGAGTCAGGCGGTATTCCGTCACCGACTCCTCTTGTTCGCCAACTTTGTAAACCAGTGGTCGGTCTTGAATACTCTTAATCGTTCCATAGAGCGTCGAATGAGCATCTTCCCCTTCGACCAATTTTAGAATATTTTCCTGAATGAATCCGACACGGATCTGATCGGTTACTACCTGTTGAATGTTAAACTCAGCTGTTCGATCATCAAAAATCGGAATTGCGATATTTTTAATGTGCGGTGGCAAGGTTCCCTTAAAAGAATAAAACCAGCAATTGGAAATCATTATCATTAATCCGATGATCCCAATTTGCTGCGCTGTGCGAGAAATTCTATTCAATTCTATAGTCCATATTCATTGATTTTACGATACAATGTTCGTTCACTGATCTTAAGGGCATTGGCCGTTTGGCGCTTACGGTTATTGAACTTTTTCAGGGTATTCTCAATTAAATCCCGCTCGACTTCTTCCAGTGAAACTTTCCCCAACAAATTCGGATTTACAATATACTCCTCTGAAGCTTCAAACCGCACCTCCTCATCCATAGTATGCTGCTCACTAAGTGGATTAATGTAGCGCTGAAGCTCATGCCTGGCAGCCGGCGATTCCAGGGAAACCACATTAAGATTGCCTGTAATCGCTTCTTTAATTTCATTAATATCCCGCCGCATCATTAAGATCTGCTGCAATATCAATTCCCGTTCGGCCTGATCAACACTCTTGGTGATTTTAACCGGCAGATTAATAGAGGGTGCCCGCTTCTCGATATTCAGGCGACGGGCGACCATGCTGCTGGTAATAACCTCACCTTTTTCAAGCACAATCATACTCTCGACAAAGTTTTTCAATTCGCGGATATTGCCCGGCCAGGTGTAACTTTCTAAAAGATGAATTGCGCTGGGTGAAAAACCTTTAAATGGGATGTTATTCCGATTAGCAAAATCAAGCGCAAATTTATCAATTAATAAAGGAATATCCTCGCTGTGTTGCCGCAGTGGCGGAATATAGATTGTAATTGTTTTTAAGCGATAGTACAGGTCTTTCCGAAAATTTCCTTTTTCAATTTCTTCACTCAAGTCTTTATTGGTCACGGCAACGATGCGGACATCAACCTTCCTGCTTTTTGAGCCGCCAACCGGCAGAAACTCACCTAATTCCAGAACGCGCAATAGTTTCACTTGGGTTTCCAGCGGCATTTCACCAATTTCATCCAGGAAAATCGTGCCGTTATTGGCAGTTTCGAAATAGCCCTTGCGGTCGTCAATTGCGCCGGTAAAAGAGCCCTTAACATGCCCAAACAGTTCACTCTCCAGGATTCCAGCGGGAATCGCGCCGCAGTTGACTTTGATAAACGTCTGATGTTTTCGCAGACTGTGTCGGTGAATCGCATCGGCGATCAGTTCTTTACCGGTTCCGCTCTCACCAACGACTAAGATGGTAATAACGGTAGCAGCTACCTGGTCAATTGTCTCGATAATCTCTTTTATTTTATCGGATTCACCAATAATCCCAAAACTTTGTTGTAATTTTCTTAAACGAGCCTCATCCATAAATACCTCGTTTATTTGTCTCAAGCAATTTATTACTAACCATTTTGCATAGCTCGAAAACCAATATCAGTGCGAAATTGTTTGCCCTCATATTGCACTACCTTCACATAGTTATAGGCACTGTGAATGGCATCATTCAGACTTTTCGAAACCACCGTGATCCCGGCAACCCGACCGCCATTAGTCAGATAATTCTGACCATCGTGCTTCACTCCAGCCATAAAGATCAGCGCCTTATTACTTTGGAAAAGTTGTTCGATTCCCGAGATAATTTTACCCTTTTCATAACTACCCGGATAACCGGCGGAAGCCAGTACCACACAGGCGGCATAACGGTCTGAAATCCGGAATGTCGCGGCGTCCAATTTACCCTGAGTAATACTCCATAATAAATCCAGCAGGTCTGATTCAATCAAGGGTATCACCACCTGAGTTTCCGGATCACCAAAACGAACATTAAATTCCAGAACCCAGGGATTACTTTTATTAATCATCAAACCACAATATAAAACGCCGGCATAAGGTGTTCCACGCTCACGCATTCCCTTCAAAACCGGCTTAATAACGCATTCTTCAACCTTTCGCAGCACTTCAGCCGTTCCTAAAGGCGCCGGAGCATAGGCACCCATTCCACCGGTATTCGGACCAAGGTCACCGTCGAAAGCGCGTTTATGATCCTGTGCCGACGACAGCAAGACATAATCGGTTCCGTCTGTTACTGCAAATACCGATAATTCTTCGCCTTCCAGAAATTCTTCAACAATCACTTGATTGGCAGCCGTACCGAATTTATGCGCTTCATAAATATCGTTAACCGCCTGATCCAAGTCTTGCTCATTCTGAACAACCAGCGCACCTTTGCCTGCCGCTAAACCATCTACCTTAATAACATAGGGAAAGGACTTGTTACTGGTTATATTTTGCAAGTCGTCCCGGGAGCTGCAAATATCATAAGGTGCGGTTGGAATATCGTATTCGGACATCAACTTTTTGGCAAATGCTTTACTGCTTTCCAACATCGCCGCATTTTGCGTGGGACCGAAAATTTTCAATCCCTTACTATTAAATTGATCAACAATTCCATCCACCAAAGGTTGCTCCGGACCGACGACTGTCAGGTCAATGTTTTTGGTCTGCGCAAATTCGATCAATTTCTCAAAGTCACTTTCACTGATCGGTACATTCTCAGCGTAGCAGGCAGTTCCGGCATTGCCAGGAGCGCAATACAATTCGGTCACCTTAGCAGACTGCTTCAGTTTCCAGATCAAGGCACTCTCCCTGCCACCACTTCCTATAACCAAAATCTTCATTCTAAAACCTCAACTTTATATAAATTCCAAATAACAAAATACAAATTTCAAATAAATACGAAAATCCAAATTACAATGACCAGATAATTATTTAGATTTTTCGATGATTGCTGAAAGAATCTTTTTTAGTTCAATTGCTTCATCCATTAACTGCTTACAATTATCCACTTCAATGCCCGAATTTGTTTCCGATAAAATACGTAACCAATAAATGCTCTCTTTTGCTTCTTTACGACTTATTTTTATTCGCATTATGAATTCTTTTTTACTTAATGATTCATTTGCCTCGATATAATTGGCTCCGATTGAACCGGAAGATCGAATCAACTGTTTCCCATCTTCAAGATTATTTAAGGTCGAGGGGAGATTCTTCAGGAACAATCGAACATCTCTCGCAAACTGAAACGTTCTCTCCTCAAGGTCATAAATAGGTATTTGCCGTTTAGTATTTGTACTTTTAATTTTATTTGCCATTTGGAATTTGTTATTTGTTATTTGCTATTTAACAATATTGGTTATCTTCTTTCCCGTCAACCTCGCAATCTCATCCCGCAACTCAGCCGCTTTTTCGAACTCCAGGGCTTCCGCGGCTTTTAGCATCTCGCGGTTTAGCAATTCAATTAATTCAGCCTGATCCATTTTATGCCGATACTGATCCGTAATGCTCTCCTTTTCCCTCGAAAACTCGGCGGGTTTAATATCAGCAACCGAGGTAGCTGACATAACCTCAGCAATAGATTTATAAATTGACTTTGGCGTAATGCCGTGCTGCTCGTTGTATTTTTGCTGGACTTCACGACGGCGTTTGACCTCCTGAATTACTTTATCCATTGATGTAGTCATCTCATCGGCATAAAAGATTACTTTACCATTAACATTCCGGGCTGCCCGACCGGAAACCTGCATCAACGATCGTTCCGAGCGCAGAAAGCCCTCTTTATCGGCATCCAGAATTGCAACCAGCGAGACCTCTGGCAGATCTAGCCCTTCTCGAAGAAGATTAATGCCCACCAAAACGTCAAATTCACCCAGGCGTAAATCGCGCAAAATTTCCACCCGCTCGAGCGCCTGAATTTCGGAATGCAAATAGCGCACTCCCAATCCCACACCCCGTAAATATTCTGCCAGATCCTCCGCCATACGCTTGGTCAAGGTTGTAACTAAAACCCGCTCTTTTCGATTGGTAACCAGTGTTATTTCCTCGATTAGATCATCAATCTGATGCCGGGTAGGTCTGACTTCAATTTCTGGATCCAGCAAACCGGTAGGTCGAATAATCTGCTCCACGACGACGCCATTGCTCTGCTCCAATTCATAATCGGCCGGAGTGGCTGAAACAAAAATTGCTTGATTGACCATTTTTTCAAATTCCGCAAATCGTAGCGGCCGATTATCAAGAGCCGAGGGCAGTCGGAATCCATATTCAACCAGGACTTCCTTACGCGAACGGTCACCATTGTACATTGCCCGCAGCTGGGGAATCGTGGCATGGGATTCATCAATAAATAACAGATAATCATTCTTTCCAAAAAAATCCAGTAGTGTATAAGGTTGTTCGCCGGCTTTGCGATTAGTAAAATGGCGTGAATAGTTCTCGATACCGGAGCAGTAGCCAACTTCGGCAATCATCTCGAGATCGAAACGGGTACGCTGTTCCAGCCGCTGAGCCTCCAGCAATTTTCCGGCTTCCCGCAGTTCTATTAACCTATCTTCCAGCTCGATTTCAATAGTCTGTAATGCCCGTTTGACAGTGTCGTCACTCGAGATAAAGTGTTTTGCGGGAAAAATTACGATACTCTCCAGCTCATTGATAATTTCACCCGTCAGTGGATTGAAAGAATAGATATGAATGACTTCATTGCCGAAAAACTCAACCCGATAACCGAAATCCTCATAAGCCGGGTGAATTTCGATAACATCGCCCCGTCCGCGAAAGGTCCCCCGCTCTAAATGAAGATCATTGCGCGAATAAAATATATCAACCATACTTCCAAACAGGTTGCGGATTCGCAGCTGGTCACCCCGCTTAATCAAAACAACATAACGGCTATATTCTTCCGGTGATCCAATGCCATAAATGCAAGAGACGCTGGCAACAACGATTACATCCCGACGACCGATGAGCGAGCTGGTGGCCCGCAAACGGAGCTTATCAATCTCATCATTAATTGAGGAATCCTTCTCAATGTAGGTATCAGTCACTGGCAAGTAAGCTTCCGGCTGATAGTAATCATAAAAACTGATAAAATATTCCACGGCATTTTCGGGGAAGAAGGCTCGAAATTCACTGAAGAGTTGAGCCGCCAGAGTCTTATTATGGGAAATGACTAACGTTGGTTTTTGGATATTCTGGATCACCTGCGCCATGGTAAAAGTTTTACCACTGCCAGTGACACCTAACAAAGTCTGGAATCTATCTCCACGCTGAATGCTTTGGGTCAATTCTAATATTGCCTGGGGCTGGTCACCAGTAGGCTTTAGATCGGTCTTAAGTTTGAACTCTGCCATTTAGGCAGAATTTACGCCGATCAAGGATTAGAATCAATATCGAACCGAGCATTTTTCAAAGATCTACCAGTAAGTCAGATTTTCCTTCATTTTTAGCCGAAACAAACTATATTATTCCCAGCATTTTTTCGATAATCACTAAATTTTTTTAAAAAGAGCCATGCTAAAAGTTCTAAAATTTGGCGGAACTTCCGTTGGAAAACCCGAAAATCTGAAAACCATATTTAAGGTTATCCAAAGCAATACCCAGAAGGGAATCGAGGTTGTTGCGGTTTTCTCGGCGCTGTCCGGGGTAACCGACCAGCTAATCGAAATCAGCCAGCTGGCTGCTAAGAAGAATTCTGATTACCTGACTTTGATTGAAAAATTGCGAACTCGCCACCACCAATACATTGCTGCTCTTTTCCCAGCTGACCAGCAGGCGGAAATTACCAAGAGAATCGATAAGCTATTGGCGGAATTATCCGAAATCGTGCACGGGGTTTTGTTACTGAAAGAACTTTCCGCGCGCTCACTCGATCTGATTATGAGCTTTGGTGAATGCATGGCAACAGAAATTATTGCCGCATATGGCAAAATACTGGGCTTACCAATTCACTACGTAGATGCCCAGCAGATTATCGTTACCGACGACAATTTTGGCGCGGCTCACATTCAAACCGCAATCAGCGAAACCCGCATCCGACAATACTTCCAGAATAATCCCGGGATTAAAATTGTCACCGGGTTTATTGCCGCCACAGAAGAGGGCATTACCACCACTCTGGGACGTGGCGGCTCCGACTATACTGCTTCATTTATCGGTGCCGCATTGGGTGCTGATGAAATCCAAATCTGGACCGATGTCAATGGTGTCCTGTCAGCCGATCCCCAGCGGGTCAAGGATGCATTCTCACTGCCGGAACTAAGTTACCAGGAAGCCATGGAACTCAGCCACTTCGGCGCTAAGGTAATTCATCCGCCAACAATCCAGCCGGCACTCGATCAGGGTCTGCCAATCCGTATTATGAACACTTTCAATCCGGACTTTCCCGGAACTCTGATTTGTAAAAAAACAACCAGGTCCACCGGCGTCGTCAAAGGGATTACTTCAATCAGCAATATTTCGCTACTTACTATCCAGGGCAGTGGAATGGTTGGAGTAACCGGAACCTCCTCCCGCTTTTTCGGTGCCCTGGCACATGCCAATGTCAATGTCATCCTGATTTCCCAAGCCTCTTCGGAACATTCAATCTGCATCGCTATTATTCCATCCGATGTTAAAAAGGCTAAAAATGCCATCGGGAAAGAGTTTGCCCTGGAAATCAACGCCCACCTGATTGATCCGATAATTGTCGAGGATGATCGTACTATCATTGCGGTGGTCGGAGAAGGAATGCGCAAAACCACCGGACTTGCCGGTCGGCTGTTCAATTCTCTCGGCGAAAAAGCAATCAACGTTGACGCTATCGCCCAGGGTTCGTCCGAATTGAATGTCTCGATTGTAATTGATAAGAAGGATGAAGTCGGTGCCCTAAATGCTATTCATGAAGCCTTCTTCTCCCGCAAATCAAGAATCAATCTCTTCATTGTGGGAACCGGCCTGGTTGGCTCGGCACTGATCGAACAGATCCGGATCAATTACCCACATCTTGTCAAAGATTACACCATGGATTTAAGAGTGGTCGGTTTGGCAAATATCGAGAAAATGATTTTCGATAAGGATGGCATTGACCTGAATTCCTGGTATGCCCAACTAGCACGATCCTCGATTCCTACCGATCTGGACATGCTCCTGAAAGAAATCAAACGCCTCAATCTGGGTAACAACGTTTTTGTAGACTGTACCGCCAGTCACGAAGTGGTTGCCGATTATGAAAAGATCCTATCAGCCCGCACTTCAATCGTTGCGGCGAATAAACTCGGCAATACCGGTTCTTACACCCAGTACCTGATTTTTCGTCAATTCGCTAAAGATCATAATGTCCATTTTCTGTATGAAACTAACGCGGGTGCCGCTTTACCAATTATCAGCACCTTGCAGGATATGATCAATTCCGGTGATCAGATTATTAAAATCGAGGCAATTCTCTCCGGAACAATCAGCTATATTTTCAACAATTTCCAGTCAGGTAAACGCTTTAGCGCAATTGTCAAAGAAGCCCAAGAACGAGGTTTTACCGAACCCGATCCGCGACAGGACCTGGAGGGCTTGGATTTCGCCCGGAAAATGCTCATATTGACCCGCGAGGCGGGTGTACCACTGGAATTAACCGATATTCAGGTAGAAAAATTACTCCCTCAATCATGCCGCCAAGCAGCCTCAGTCGGAGATTTCCTAATCGAATTGGAAAAAGCCGATAGTTACTTCACCGACCGTTTGAACCACGCCACAGCTGCCGGAAAAGTGTTGCGCTATATTGCAGTCTTCGAGAATAACCAAGCTTCTATCAGCCTGAAAGAAGTGGATGCTTCACACCCTTTCTACACCCTCAAAGGCAGTGATAATATTATCGCCATTACAACCAGCCGTTATTCCGAAAATCCACTGGTAATTAAGGGTGCGGGCGCAGGCGCGGAAGTCACCGCCGCCGGCGT
>CAZJIU010000042.1:5647-18388 GCA_964546145.1 uncultured bacterium | reverse complement strand
GAATAGTAGCTACCCAAAGTTCCTTTACGATTCACTAACCCAATAGGATGGATGGGCATCAGCCAGGTGATTTTAATGCCCATTGCTTTCAGGGCAGGCAGATATTTCTCGAATTCGGCAAACGTGCCTTCTGGTGAAAACTGGCGGATATTGGCTTCATAAATTGCCGCATTTAGCGACCATTCAGGGTGCTTGATCGTACGTTCAACGGCTTTTGGATTTAATGCTATTGCCATAATAATAAGCAATAAGCTGAAAAATTTCATCAAGATTCCTGCGAAATTTTATGGCACATTCGGGCTGCTTTCTCCCGGATTCGAGGAATTGCTTCTTCCATAATGGCTTTGACATCGCTATAATTGAAGGTACGTTGTTCAAATGGTTGATTCTCGACGGCATTGATTAAGCGGTCGTTAAATTCTTGTAAATAAGAGCCGTAGATATGGTAACTATCCGCTTGATGAACATACCGACCGATTCGAATAGTTTTGCCGGAAATTGCAGCGATACGCTCAGCAATTTTCCTTTGTAAAAAGGTGAGTGCAAACATGTTCATAAAAGCTGCTTTATAAGCGTCATTAGATCGAAAGCGGACATTGGTATTCAAATACCAAAGGTCATTATTGTCTTTTAATAACCGACACCAGATGCTTTGCAGGCAGGGTGGATCAGTGCAAGTATTATCTTCCCAGACTTGCCAGGTAATTGCCTGTGCTCTGCGAGTATAGGAAACTCTGGCTAATTTTTCCGCTATCGTTTCTATCTGGTCAAATGATGCCGTTTTATCGGGGGTATTGTAGCAGAATAAACGCTGATGATAGGTGTATTCCCATTTTGTATCATCAGGGTCATTGACATCGCGGATACAGTGATCTTTAATTCCTTCAAGCACTTCGAGAACATACTCTTGCAAATCTTCCAAACCACCGGGCAAATCGCGATGTATCATGGGTTCTGCCAAGGGATCATGAACCACAATCGTCATTGAACAATCTTTACTGGGAGGATCTTCCGACTTATCGTATTCTGTCTTGATATCACAACCATGCCAATAGGTTTCCAGCACCGACTTTTCCCAGGCTTCTGCCAGAGATTGACCTTCTACAAGCAATACCGGAATATATCCTCTCATACTTTCACTCCTTCTATAAAACATTTTCTTCTTTTTTCAATCCAACAAGATCTATTTAACATCCTCAAATCTATTGTTATTGTACGGATTTTCTTAAAAAAAGGGAAGGATTATCCCTTGGTGGAAGAACTGAACTGTATTTTAAAATTCGAATAAATATTTTGGATTTTTTGCTTGTCTCGGTTTGCAGCCTATAAAAGAGTATGAGCTATTTTTCGACTAATTCCTGGATTTTTAGCCACCACTTCTTACCAACCATCGGCTCGGCCACATTCAAAATTTCTTCAACTAGGGAAATAAGGTCTTCTTCGGGTTCCCATTGATTCTGGATAATTTGGGGATCATCATTATTGAGGATATCCTTTAATACTAAGGCAGCGAGAGCTATATCGTCCACATATCCCAGAGCACCCCAGAATTCTTCGGGAATTAAATCAAACGGTGAGACAAAGTAGGAAATAGCAGTAGCGAGTTTGGCTTTACTGTTGATGGAGATTTGTTTATCACCTGAGAGTTTAACCAGGAGATGAAATATATCGGGAGTATAACGGATGTATTTTGCCCAAGGATTTGTTTTTCCTGCTGGTGAAGCTAACCAGTTTGTAATCTTAGTTCGTAAATTCTCACAGTAGTCAAAATGCTCATTACTCATTTGAGGATTCTCCTCTTCTCTTCGTTCCTATTTTAGTAATCAATTCCCACTGTTTGATCATATGTTCATGCAACCATATTTTTGAAGTACGCATGAAGGTGCGCTGCTTAGCTATTAGCCTGAAGGAGATTAACACAAATATCAGGTACACTAATGCAACTCCAACCATTGCCCAGAATAGTATTGGATTGTTGTCCCGATAACTATATGCCGGTAAATTAATCGACAATATCAATGGGATTACAATAAAGAATGTTACTGCCGATGAAAACATATAATCGGAAGCTACCGGTGTTTCGAAATCGGGATCAATTACCCGAAGGAGAGCTAGACCAGTGGGCATTGTGCCGGTACAAGCTCCGTAAATAATCAAAGTGCGCTCAAAGCGATGGTCTTTAAAAAGCCGTGAACATAACCATGGAACAGTTGTCATAACTACGAATCCGGCAATGATACACATAATTAGAATCGGGATCCAGTATTGAGCTACAACAACTAATGAAATTGCCCCAATTGAACCGGCAACCATCAGGTCTACCGATATTCCGGAAAGTCGGGTAAGGCAACCGTTATCAACTGTATACTGAATATGAAATAAATTCAGTAAGCCCTTGACTGCCAGGGCAGTCATTGCAGCAAAAACAAAACTTATACCCCATAGATTAACCGCTAAATCCATACCTGCTTTTCCAGCAAAGGAGAGAAAATAGGTTAGTAGTTTTAGCAGTAAAAATGAAATCAAATAAACCATCATAACCCACGAAGCATTATATGTCAGCGAATCAATCGCTTCGGTTTCGGTAGTCAAATGTGAACCTGCCGGGAGTTTTTTATTAGCAGCATAAATACCACTGGAAATGTTGCGATTTTTCATTCTTTCCAATTTTTCGCGAGTTATCCAATTTTTCTTGATTCCATAGTTGATTAACCACATCCCGCCAAAGCAAGCCCATAGGAATCCTACGGCGGCAAAAGTAAGTCCAACGGTGCCAGCGCCGCTAAATCCAAAAGATTCCCATCCTTGACCGATTGCATAAGCTTGACCAGGTCCTAAGGCAAAACCAAGCGGAATAAATAAACCGAAAGAGGGAAAAAGATCCGGAAAGATTGTTTTAATGAAAAAGTAAGTTAACAACAGCCCAAGGATGATTTGAATTGCATATTGCGAAATGATCGAAATGGAGGTGGAAATTATCCCCATATCTCCTTTTTTGCGAGGCACAGGTGCTTTTCGCAAAGACATTGCGACAAAAGAAATACTTAATAAGTGATAGACCATACTACCAAGCAGATCATTACTCATGCCGACATATTTAGCTAAAAAGTTGTAAAAAATCAGGAGTATGAATCCGGCAGTTAAAGCGTTAGGAATTAAATATTTTTGAAAAAATTTGATACGAGCTCGCAATAGTGTTGCCACTAACAAAGCCATCGAAATTACACCCAAATCCATAAAAATTTGCCATGGAAAATTCATAATTTGCTCCCTCTCTGAATGGTCATTATTGTAACTGAAATTGTAGTAAATGTAAAGAAATTTATCGGATTTTCATCTGCTATTCTAATTTATCTCTCGGGAGTACTCTTAATATCCCTAAGCCTGCGCAGTTCCTAAAGCGACAATCTTTTTATTTACTGCTCGCTTAATTATCTGTCGGTCAAGAATCCCAACTATGACACCCGGTTCTGTACGGCTGGCAACCGGAATTTGCTCGATATACATTTGATTCATTAGTTTGATGGCTTCGGGTAAGGGTTGGTTCTCCTGAATCATTTCCGGTGCCTGAGCCATAATATCGGATGCCACTAACCAATCCCAGACACTTTCATCAAGAATCACATCCTTTATCTGGTCAATAGTGATAATTCCGGTTAATTGTTTTTTTTCATCAATCACAGGCAGAAAAGACAGTTCGGTATTTTGGAAACGAGTAAAAATTGTTCTGAGTGGAGCAGAAATGGGAACAGTAATAATATTTTTATCCATAATATCCATTACTTTCCATTTAATGAGTATATCATCTTCAGTCATGTTTTTATTGATTTCACCGGAGAGGCGAATTGCCACCTTGACCAGCGGTGGACCGATAATTTGAACAATAAAAGTTGTCGCAGTAATTCCGAAAATTATAACATCGCCAAGGAATAAATCTTTTGTAATGGATATTGAATTAAGATGTTGGCTGGCCATAATAGAGAGCCCAATCGCCACACCTCCCTGGGCAAACAAGGCAAGACCGTTATATTTGCGAACTACATCGGGAGCATGAGTTATTTTTGCTCCAAACCACGATCCTGCTACCTTACCAACAGTTCGCCCAATAATATAAAGCAGAATAATCAGCCAGAGCCAGACTGGCATTGAAGTGATTCCCAATCGCGCTCCAACCAGCACAAAAAAGAGAACGTAGATCGGAGTTGATAGACCTTTGAGCTGATGAATCAATTCTTGGCTGCGCCGGGGAGATAGATTAACGATAGTAATACCAATTGCCATAGTGACTAAAATGACGTCCATATTCAATCGTACGGCAAATCCAATACAAAGGAGCAATATGCCGATTGCAGCTGCGGTGATTTGATCCTGGTAGAGAGAGCGGCGAAGAATATAATTCAACAAATATCCGGCAGCAATTCCTAATCCGACTGAACCAAAGAGTTCTATGCCAATTTTCAAAATTTGCTGCAGTATTTGTGACTGTCCCCCGGAAATTAATTGGGCTAAACTGGTCCCAAGGCCATAAAGGGTCATAGCTAATGCATCATCGAGTGCTACGATGGCAATTATGGTAGTTGTCAGAATTCCAGCTGCTCGATATTCCCAAATTACATTGATTGTCGAAGCGGGATCGGTGGCTGAAGCAATTGCACCAAATACAATTCCAGTAGCAATCGCAATTGTCAGGGTATGGGTCACGCTGAACATGATTATTGTTACACAGATCCCGACCAGGAGAAATGCAAGAATACCTTCAGCCATGAGAATTGCCAGAAGTTGACGACCATATTTTTGGAGTGTCTTGAAATGAATCTCGCTGCCTACTAAGAATCCGATCACCCCAAGGGCAAAAAAATTAAATGGTTTTAGCATTTCGATATCGGATGGTTTTACCAATTTAAAACCACTGATACCGATTAATATTCCCATTAGAATATATCCCAGCACCTGTGGAATGCTCAATCTTTTTACTACTATGGCACTTAGAATTCCACCAAAAACACCAATCCCAAAAATTAGCAGAACACCTGGACTAACATTCATGAGCGTTTTTCTCCTTCAATAATAATCTCATAAATTTCCTGATCAGTCTTGGTTGCATTGAGTTGCTCACGAATTAATGGGTTTTTTAAAAGGCGTGATACTCGGGACAGGGTTTGAATGTAGCTGGTATGCTGATCTCGTCCGGCAATGATCAGAACAATAATTTTAATTGGAATATTATCCAGCGACTCATAATCGGTAATCCCCACATCGTTGACACCGAAAGCCAGGCTTATTTCCTGGATGGAATTCAACCGAACATGCGGAACGGCAATTCCTAAACCGATGCCGGTACTCATCAGTTGTTCTCGACTAAAGACAGCTTCGGCTAATTTTGCACGGTCTTTAAGCCCGGGAATATCGGTGCATAAATCAATTAGTTTATTTAATGCTGCCTCTTTGGTTCGAACATGTAGCTGGATTGTTCGCTCCGGCTTCAATAATACTGATAAAGGGTGTAAATTGTTTACCGGAGCTTGAATCCGGCGTGATAATTTACGGGAAACCCAGGCTTCGATGTCCGCGCGTTTGAATCGCCAGGAGGTACCCAATTTACCTCCGGGAAGCTCGCCTTTACTGGCCCATTCGTAAACCGTTCTTTCCGAAACACGGAGATAACTGGCAACCTCATCCAATGTCATTATTTCGTCCATTATATCCTCTTTTTATTTGATTGAATTGTAATAATTCTGCAAAATATAGCATTATTTTCATAAATCTGCAATACTTTGCAAAATTTCTACCATTTAGTATTGCCGGAGTTTTAAAGATTATAAAAATGGGATTAGGTGGAGGCTGAAATATTATTCACTTGAACAGATTTATCAATATCAGGCTGAGAAAAGGGAAGTAGGTTATTAAAAGTAAGGCGATAGCCATAATTCCCAGAAATGGTAAACTTACCCGATAAAAGTATAGAATAGACTTTTTAAATCTAAAACTTGATATAAAAAGATTCAAACCGATTGGTGGGGTAAGGTATCCAATTTCCAGATTTGTCAGGAAAATAATACCCAGATGGATTGGATTAATTCCGTAACTGATGGCGATCGGGACGATTAAAGGTACGACGATAATAATGGCTGAAAAAATATCCAGTACTGCTCCGACTATCAGCAGAAAAATGTTTAATAATAATAGAAAAGTAATCTTTGAGAAGATGATACCCTGAATCCACGCCAGTGCCTTTTGGGGAATTTGGGCATCTATAAAAAATGCCGTCAGACCCATCGAGCAACACAATATTATTAAAATTCCTCCGACTAATTGAACACCATCGCGGACGATTCTGCTTAAATCATTTTTAAGGCTAAGATCTTTTTTAATCAAAAATTCGACGACGAGGACATAAAAAGCAGTAATTGAAGAAGCCTCGACTGCCGTAATCAAGCCGCCGTAAATACCGCCAATGATAATTATAGGAATTGGTATTTCCCAAATTGCCTCTTTTGTTGTTTTTAAGATATGCCTTAAGGAGAATTGACTGCGTTTGGTGACTTTGGCAATATCCTGTTGAATTGAATAAATAGATAATAGGCAAATAATTAATATACCGGGTAAAATCCCCGCAATGAAAAGTTTATCAATTGAGACGGAGGCAACTATTCCATAAAGAATCAGCGGCAAACTCGGAGGAAATAGTAAGCCCAAACTGCCCGAAGCTGTAATCAAGCCGTGTGAGAATTTTTCGGTATAAGCTTGTTTTTTTAAAATCGGGTAGATTAGTCCGCCGATGGCAATAATAGTTATTCCGGACGCACCAGTAAAACAGGTAAATAGGGCGCAAGTGGTCAGAGAGACGATAGCTACTCCACCGGGCATCCACCCCAAAAGAGCATCCGCCAGATTTAAAAGCCGTTTGGGTGCTCGACTTTCAGCCAGAATATATCCTGCCATGGTAAACAATGGAATCGCCAGCAGCGTTGGTGCCGAGGCAAGCCGATATAGTTCGACAATCACGACTGTCGGATCAATGCCGGAATTTGAAAATTGCAATGACGCCGAGAAACCGATTGCCACAAAAAGTGGCAATCCTAATAAAATCAAAATAACAGCCAATGCAGTTATAACCAAAGTCATTTAGCAATCTCGTCGTATTTTCTGTCTAATACCCGCAGAGAAAAAACAATTGATAGTAGTACGAAGCCAATCGGAATAATAATTTCCACAATCCAGGCCGGGCAAAAACCACCAATCTGTGATTCCATTTCGATTTCCAGACGCAGAAAATTAACTCCTAACCACGCTAGAAAAAGACAAGTTGCCGAAGCACTAATGGATAATACCCAATCGAGTATAACCTTTTTCTTGTCTTTTAAGAATCGCGGCAGGATATCAAAGGCAATATGCCTGCCGCGTAAAGTCGTTAATATTGCACCGGTGAAAGCAATCCATAATACTCCATTGCGCATTAATTCTTCGATGGAACTAAATCCAATAGAGAAGAAATTGCGCAGCACGACTTGGAGAAAAGATAAAATGACCAGGGCAAGCATCAGAAAAACTGCTAAGTAGGAAACACATTTCTCGATAATCAAACGAATTTTATGAACCATGGCTTTTCCGATATTCCGCTAATAGATTTAATACCATATCGAGCAGTTCCCGGGAGTAGAGTGTTCCGACAAGTTTTTCGCGAACAACTTTACCGGCGTTATTAAATTCTTCCAAAGCTGTCTTATCTTTGACCGGAACCAATTCCAGACCGTTTTCCTGCAGAACTTTAAGCGACTCAACGTTTTCTGCGCGACTCGCAAGGACAATCTTGCGCATCTCTGCTCTGGTTTTATCAATCAATATTTGCCGCAAGTCGGGAGGAATAGACTCTAACTTTCGCGTAGTCATTAAAACGGCGCCAACCGAGTTGGTTAATGGATAATCCAGGACATATTTGGTCTTGGTGAACCATTGTAAAGCTAATACCCCATAAGGCGAAATATAGACACCGTTAATTAAACCGGTTTGAAGGGAAGTATGCACATCGGTAACATCTAACGGAATACAAGGAATATTCATAACATCAAAGGTCATCTTGGCCAGTGGATCACCCTTCCAGAGCCACATTTTCACATTTTTAAAATCATTAATACATTGTACTGGACTATCGGTATAAAGGTAAATAAATCCGACTTCCGCCCATCCGACTAAAAAATAACCTTTCTCTAAAAATTTATTCTGAAACTCTTCTAATAGATTCGAGTAAACATAGTCAACTTCGTCACTATTTCTGAAAAGAAAGGGCAGGTCGAGAATCCGCACCTCCGGTACAACATCACCTAAACCAACACCGGTAAAAGTACCCGCATCCAGCTGTCCCAACTTCATTTTACGTAGAATATCTTTTTCCCCGCCTTGCACTGCGTTAGCATAAATTTTAAATGAAATTTGGCCATTGGTTAGTTCGTTCAATTCCTTTTCAAAAGAGTGCATTTCCTTCATCCAACTGGAATTTTCCGGCGCTACAGTAGCCATTTTAATTATGTAAGTTTGTTGAGCATTTAGTAAAGATAACCATAGCAAAATAAAAATGATTATCACCTGAATATATTTCATAACTCCTCCATGATTACCAGTATAAATCCTGCTCTTTGATTAATTGCTTGGCTTTTCGTTTTGCCAGCGAATTCATCAATTTGATTTCGGGGTATTTATTAATGTCCAACGCGATAATTTCCTGAAGTAATGAATCGAATAATTCGCGATTTTGAACCTGGACCGCATAATAACGAGCGAGCATGAATTTTGCCATATAAAACGAATTATTAGTGAGTTCCAAATTTCGTTCGAAATGCTGCCGTCCCAGTTCGGGATTTCCACCCAACATCGGTGGACGAGCAGCATAAAAAGTGCCGTAAAAAAGGTGAACCCCGCCAAAATTATAAGTTTCATCTAATTCTAAAACCCGGTGCATGATCATTTCGACTTTGGAGAGGTTGACCAGTATTCGCGGATCGTCAAGATGGCGCAAAACATAAGAGCCCCAATTGAAACCCAGCCAGAAAAGTGTCGGAACTTCGGCTTTGGTGTATTTCGATAAAATAATTTCCAGCTCCGCCGGTTTAATCCTGGTATCAAACTTTTTATCGTCTGGAAGAGCCTTAAAGGCATACTGCAGACCACGAAAATATAAGCGTTCGGCCCGCTCGAGATCTTCATCCTCAACGAAAGCCATCGCGAAAGCCCCAAAACCCTGAGCCGCGATTAGATTTAATTCTGGATTATCCGGATCCCGGGCAAGTAAAATTTCGACCATCTTTAAATTGTTTGCCATAAACTGTTCAGCAATTTCCAGATCATCCTCCTGGTACATGACTTTAATTCCATCTTCCATAAATCCGCCAATCGCATGGGATACGATGCGATTCAGACTGCAGTGTGAAAGATTTATCAAGAATAAAATTAATCCTATATAAAATCCTGCTTTTTTCAAGGCGAAAGCCATCTTATCTATTTCCCTTATCTGGCATATTTGTGCAGGCGTTGTTCCTCTTCACTGGCGATGTTGATACTGATTCTTCCAACCCAGATTTCGAAATCCGCAGCCAGTGGCAAATAGGAGGGATTATCTCTAAACCAGCCTCTGAATTTGCCAGTAAAACCAACGATTCCCTTATAGCGATTTTCACCAGTTATCAAAATTCCCTGTTCTTCCTGATCTCTGACCATGACCGGCTCTTTGATTTGGTTATAATTGATGACCGAAACGACAAAATTTTCATCAATTGTAGTAAGTACAAATTCCGTACGCTGTTCTTTGACCACCTGTCGTGCATAGAAAAGGATGGACGTTCCGTCAATTGTGTTAACCGGTAAGTATTTTTCAAGATAATCAATGTGTCCATCTTTATTTACTTTTCGACAGATAAATTTACCTTCAGAACGTAAATAATCGTAGACTTTTTCACAGGTTATGTTGTTTTCCCGAATATGGAGATAATGCCGATAAGTCTGCTTGGTATTTTGATCTATTATGGTAATGTAATCACTATGCAGCGAGGCTATGAATTCCAAAGCGGGATTTGAATCGAGACTAAATCGTACCTTATAAGCATCATTCCCGTTGTACTTTAACGATTCGACGACTTCGGTATTTAGCTCACCAACTCTGATTATTCCCCAGTAAACACTATAAACCACATTTTCACCAATTGGAAAGAACCTGTCAGAGATATTACGATTGGGGATGGGTTCAAAACCGTAAGTAAACACCTCCTTTGCTTTATTCTCTTTCAGAAACTCAATGGCTTCTTCGGCGGCTGGGTGTTGGGGATAAAGATACTTGAATAATTCATAATATTGCAGCGACTTTTCCTTTTGACCGGTCATCCAATAAGCTCGAGCTAGTTGATAGATTATTTCTGCATCAAAAGAATATTTAATCCCCTTTTCAAGAATCTCAATTGCTTCTTTAAATTTTTTCTGTTGCAGATAGCAGTCGCCAAGCAGAGAATAGGGAAAAGTATACAACTTATTTTCAGCAATAGCTTGATTCAAATATTCAATTGCGTCTTCGATTTTATTCCGCTCGTATAAAAATTTGCCTAAATAATAATTGGGAATTTCCGGGAAAGGATGATATTTGATGGCCTGTTGTAAAAACCGGTAACAGTTGGTTAAATTCCGACGATCATACTCAATAATTCCTTTTAGCAGCAGAGCCGGTCCATATTTGGGATTTGATTTCAAGGAAATATCTAAAAATTTATCTGCTTCACGGATGTTGTTTTCCAAATACCAGAGAAATGCCACATTGAATGCCGGAACCTCTTTGACCAGCGCGGTTTCGATTTCGGCTTTATACAGCATCTTAGCTGTTTGCCGGTGATCAAGCAACCACTCTTTATCAGCAGCTTTTAGGTTTGCTACCGGGGTATCTAAAATTGAAGCGGGCAGATTACCGGGGCTGGAAATTAAAGATAAGGTCGCAATGTAATAGATACAGACTAAGATTTTTTTCATACTGAAAACAAATTAAATTTTCCCGAGAAAATTTATAGCCTTTATGCAGAAAATCAAATATTTTAGAGCAGTGATTAAAATAATCGAAAATGGATGGAGAGATGGATAATTTTAGGACATTGAAAATTACAATTTATCGTACCATTATTCTGGTGCTAATTGCGATTGCAGGTGGCGTCGCATTTAATCAGTTTTCTCCAAAGGGATTAAAATTGATCACGCCATTTCACCGGGTGAATATTGGCGATCAGCACCTAAAAATTCCAATATTTTTATCCCGCAAATTATATAAACAACAATCCCTTAATCTCGGGTCTCATCAACCACTCGAATTCCGATTAAATGAGGCTTACGAGCATTATCAGAATCGTTCGGCATTATTTATTGATGCCCGTACTTCTGCAGAATATAATGAGGGTCATATACCTCAGGCGGTATCAATACCAATTGAATCTTTCGATTATCAGACTCCTATTCTAGCTGACTTTCCCATGAATCAAATGATGATTACTTACTGCGAAGGAGAAAGCTGCTCTGAAAGTATTGATTTGGCAGTGCACCTAAATGAAATAGGTTTTTCTAATGTCCATATCTTTATTGGGGGATGGGAGCAATGGCAAGCAGCCGGCTATCCGGTTAATGAGGGAGATCAACCATGAACAAGGTAAAAATTTTTTCTGCTATTGCGATAATAATTCGCTTGCTCCTCGGATTTCTCTTTTTATACTCGGCTTTAGATAAAATCCTCTATCCAGCCAGGTTTGCCGAAGTGATTTACAATTATCGTTTACTGCCGGTTGAATTGCTGAATATCTGTGCAATAATTGTTCCCTGGATTGAAATCACAATTGGTATTACCCTGCTCTTAGGAGTCTGGATTGATGCCAGTGCGCATCTTTTAAGTGGGCTCACAATTGTATTTATCGGATTATTGCTTAGTGCTATTGTGCGCGGCTTGAATATTGAATGCGGCTGTTTTTCACTGGATTCTGAAGGCTCGTTAGTTAGCTGGAAAAGGATTTTTGAGGATATTCTGATTTTAATTGGTGGTATCTATTTACTTTGGTATTCGTTTAAAAAACAAATCCTGCTTAAATCACAATCTGCCTTGGAGTAATAGTCTAACTGGTGAGTAAGACTCCCGGATTTATGAAGTTTTATTTACCCCTTGTAATTGCATTTCTGCAGTTTTGCTGTGCACCAGTCTATGTCAGTAAAGATATAGCTCTTAAACGTGCGATGAATCGGCCGGAGCGCCAAATTTATTGCCGGAGTCAGGATTTTATTTACACCTGTATTCAGGGAAAAGGTCCAGTAAAACTTGCTCCCAAAACAGCGATTGATAGCGTAATTGTCATTAAATCGGAAAGGTTGATAAGAATCTATATCAATCAATTCCTGGCGTATATTCCATTTCGGAGTGAGAATGTTAAGCTGATATATACTGCTTTGGCGAAATCTCTCGGCTTTAAATTTCGTAAATACCGGGTAATTTTGTATTCTCTAAATGAACCAATCGAGCAACTAATTCCAAATTATTATCGAGAGTCACCTAAGAAATATGATACGAAACGTCTCCCAGCGGTTGAGCAAATCAGACCTGAATCTGTAGTTCGCAATATCAGCAAACCCTGGCAGCCGACTCGGGGATTATCCCAACGCAACATCGCCATCTGGCACAGCCACGGCTGGTATTATAACAATGAACAGAAACACTGGCAGTGGCAGCGACCGCGA
>CAZJIU010000042.1:0-5547 GCA_964546145.1 uncultured bacterium | reverse complement strand
AGTGCTGACGCAGTTCGTTTTGGTGGTGGTATAGGCAATGTTGTTCGAGAAGGACAGGTTAGCAATCGTTCCCGCTTTCACGAAGCTGCCCGATATTATCTTCAATATGCAGGTATGCCGGATACATTAGTTTATAGTCTCAATAAAAATAAGAATGACTATAAGGATGATTTGCAATGCCGGGGAGAGTGGGTTAATTATCTAAATGGAGCTCCCGGGGGACCAAATTTGGATCGCCAGGCAAAAGGGCTGGGAATTCCAATTGATGCCTCAATCGCAATTCATACTGACGCCGGAATTAAGCGGGATTCAACTTTTGGCACACTGGCAATTTATAGTTTGGAGGATTTTGACAGTAGCCGGATTTTCCCTGAGGGAATGTCACGGTTTGCTTGTCGCGACCTTGCCGATATTATCCAAACTCAGATTGTAGATGATATTCGTCGGCTTTATGATCCCGACTGGCTGCGGCGTCCTTTATTGAATAGTCAATACAATGAAGCCTGTAGACCTAATGTGCCGGCTGTTATGCTGGAATTGCTTTCTCATCAGAATTTTCCGGATATGCGGCTGGCTCAGGATCCTAATTTTAAATTTGACCTTAGCCGGGCTATTTATAAGGGTATTCTCCGATTTGTTGCTATTCAGAATCAGACGAATTATGTCATTCAGCCGCTGCCAGTAACTCATCTTGCAGTTGAATTTTTAGGAAATGATCGGATAAAGTTATCCTGGCGACCACAAAAAGATAGCCTTGAGGTCAGCGCCGATCCAACCCATTACATCGTATACACGCGAATTGACAGCTTGGCTTTTAATAACGGTAACCTGGTCACAGCCAATGAAATTATTATTCCCAATATCAAAACAAATGTGATTTACAGTTTTAAAGTAACAGCAGTCAATGACGGCGGCGAGAGTTTTCCATCAGAGGTATTATCCGTTTGCCGGTTAAATGATTCAAAGAAACTGGTTTTAATTATCAACGCTTTCGACCGGATTTGCGGACCGGCGACCTTTGAAAGCGGTAAATATGCCGGATTCATTGATTACTGGGATCAGGGAGTGCCCTATCAGTATGATCTGAATCGTACTGGTTCCCAGATAAATTTTTTATTAGAATCACCTTATATCTCAAACGAATCGCCTGGATTTGGTGCCAGCTATGCCGATCTTGAGACCAAAATTATTGCCGGCAATACTTTTGATTATGCTTATATCCATGGATTGTCAATAAAAAATGCTGGTTACTCTTTTGTTTCGGTTAGTGACGAAGCAGTTATGGATGGTATTATAGACATTACCAAATATCCCATTGTTGATATTATATTAGGAGAAGAAAAAACAACTGAACTACCGGGTGGAAATCATCGAATTAGCTATCAGGCATTTCCAGCGCCTATGCAGGAAGTCATCAGAAAATATGTTTCGAATAAGGGAAGACTGTTTATCTCCGGCGCGTATATTGCCTCAGATTTATATAATTCCGGTTCAAAAGATGATCGGGATTTTGCTGATAAAATTTTAAAAATCAGATTAGCTGCCGATCATGCGGTCCGAAATGGTGAATTTTACGCCACCGATCCCGGTTTTGTACTAACACCCGAAAAATATCGTTTCTGTACCGAAATGAACCCGATTATCTATAACGTGGAAGCGCCTGACGCAATTGCTCCGGCAAATTCGGATGCAAAAGTTATCTTACGATATTCGGAAAATCAATTCGGCGCCGGAGTTGCTTACAGGGGCAATTACCGGATAGTTTGTTTTGGGTTTCCGTTTGAGACTATAGAAACTCAAATTATGCGTAATAAAATAATGAAAGCGGTTTTGGATTATTTAAAGTAAATAACGATCATGTCAACAGATATGCTTATCGGTATTGGTTTATTAATTGGAATTGTTGGAATATCCATTTATTTGATATTTTGGTCAACTCATTTAATTAACAAAATTGAGAGAAAAGGTCCCGATACTGCCCGAAAAATTTTGAAGAATATCCATGACTAATCAGCGACGACAAATAAGTTCGGAATTATCCCGTGAACTTTCGCTGTTCCAGATTACTATGATGGGTATCGGCATGATGATCGGTGCCGGAGTATTTCTGGGAGTTGGGAATGCCATTCATCATGCAGGTCCCGGCGGGGTCCTGTTGACTTTCGGGTTGAATGGACTTTTTGCAATTTTTACTGCTATGTCATATGCTGAACTTAGTTCGGCTATTCCCAAAGCAGGAGGTGCCTATAATTTTGCTCGAATTGGTTTTGGTCGTGGTACCAGCTTTATTGCCGGCTGGATGGAATGGTTTGCCTCAAGTGTGGCTGGCAGTGCTTATGCAATTACGTTTGCTATTTATATTATTCGTTATTTACTCGCCATTGGATTGATTGACCTTCCGGAAAATCAGGTTTACATTGCAGAAAAGACTACTGCCGTAGTAATTGCCCTGCTTTTTATTTATATCAACTACCGGGGCGCTTCCGAAACCGGAAAGGTTGGTGCTATCATAACTCTTGGACAGACGATTTTTTTAATTTTTATCGGATTAGCAGGGATATTTATTGTTTTTAAGGATCCTACACGCTTAACCAATTTCACGCCTTTTATGCCAAAAGGTTGGGCTAAACTATTTGTCACAATGGGTTTTACTTATATGGCATTTGAAGGTTACGAAGTAATTGCTCAAACCGGAGATGAAGCCCTTGATCCCAAGAAAAATCTGCCTAAAGCAATGCTTTACTCTGTATTTATTGTCATGCTGACTTATCTCGGAGTAGCATTTGCCACTGTTATTTCAGTTAGGGCTGATACCCTCGTATCAGACATGGCAGTATGGGAATGGATTGGTAGTCATGGTGAACGCGGCTTTGGTGAGGCGATCGCACATTTGATGCCTTATGCCAATTTTTTACTAACATTGGCAGTTATCTTTGCCTCAACCTCGGCGCTAAATGCTACTATTTACTCGGCCACCCGAGCATCGTATGCTTTGGGTAGGGATCGCATGTTAACGCCGCAGCTAGCGAAAATATCTCGTAAACATAAAACTCCCTGGATTGCACTGTTGGGTACGGGCTTTATTATTATTTTTGTGGCAGTATTTTTAAAAACAATGGATGTTGCTTCCAGTGCCAGCATCATGTTTCTATTTCTGTTTTTTCTGGTCAATGTTTGTGTCATTAAAATCCGGCGGAATATGAGTGATGAACTGGAATATGGATTTATGGTGCCACTATTTCCTATTCTTCCGATTCTGGCAATTATTTTTCAAATACTCCTGGTCATCAACCTGCATACTGTCAGTATAAATGCTATTATAATCGGACCAACTTGGATCATTGCAGGATTTGTCATTTATCATATTTATTCTAAAAACCATGCGATTTCAACCGAGGATGAGATCAAAATTTTTGAGGAAGAAGAAATTGGTGAAAGGCAATCCGAATTTCATTCCCGGATTATGGTACCGATTGCCAATCCCGATAACGCCCTCAGCCTGGTTAAGACCACCTATAAATTGTCAGGTGCATGGAATGCCGAAATTGACCTGTTGCACATGGTCAGGGTTCCCCATCAGGTTCCCCTAAGTGATGCTGACCGATATATGCTAGAAGGAAAAGAGGCAATTGTCGAAATGATGCTATACCTTGCACCTCTTTTTCCAGTAAATACAACTATCCGTTATTGCCGTAACATAGCCCGGGGTATCATTTCCGCAGTCCGCGAGAAAAAGAGTAATGTACTGATTCTGGGCTGGCACGGTAAAACCCGACAGAGAGAGTATAGCCTGGGTAGCACTATTGATCCGATTATCGAGCGTTCTCCGTGTGATGTCATTATTCTTAAAGATTGCGGAAACCTGAAAGCCAATCGCATTCTGGTACCAGTTGCCGGTGGTCCCAACTGTATATTCGCCCTGGAAATTGCCCACATTCTGGCTGAAAACGAGCAGACCGAGATCGTCGCATTCAACGTAGCCGGTTCCCAAAATCACTTTAATATCAGTGAGCTGGTTGAGAGCACTGAAAAAGAAAAAAATATTCCAACCGGGCGATTTGAGATAAAAATCCGACGCGGTAAAGATATTCTCACAACGATTTTAGATGAAAGCAGGGAATATGACCTGGTTGTCATCGGAGCCACCGAACAGCCGCTGATTAATCAATATTTTAAAACTTCCATTCCCGAACAGCTGGCAGAAAAATGCCAGATTCCGCTGATTATGGTCAAATCAGCAACTGGCATCCGCTCCTGGTTGAATCGGTGGGTTTAATGATAGGGGCGAGGCATGCTTTGCCCCTACAGTTATAAAACAAAAATTCATGAAACGTTTATCCGACATGCAATGGTTTGTGGATGCCTAAAAGTATTTGCGAATCTGATTGATATTTTTTAATGTTAATCCGTAGATAATAATATTGTGGCAATGACTTAAAGTAGGAATATTGACACATTTAATACCATAAAAGGGCAGGATTCCACTATGGCAAAAAGAATCAAAGAACTCGTCGAGATATTCGCCCGTAACATCACCGAATATAAAAATCCAAAGTACAACGAGACACAGGTGCGTGTCGAATTCGTTAACCCGTTCTGGGAACTGTTGGGCTGGGACGTCAATAATGTCTCCGGTAAATCCCTAACTTATCGTGATGTGATTCACGAAGATGAAATCCGCGTCGGACAAACAACCAAAGCCCCGGATTATTCCTTTCGCATTGGCGGTCGGCGGATTTTCTTCTTAGAAACCAAGAAACCCGCCGTTGACCTTAAGCATGATCCCGCGCCGGCTTTTCAACTGCGCCGCTATGCTTACAGCGCTAAGCTGCCGCTCTCGATTTTGACTGATTTTGAGGAATTCATCGTTTACGACACAACGATAAAACCAGCTATTTCCGATAAACCGCATGTCGGACGCATGCTTTACTACACTTTTCAAGAATATGTCGAGAATTGGGACTTCATCCGGACGACCTTTGCCTATGATGAAATTCAATACGGCAATCTCGAACGCTTTATCCAGAGCAAACAAGGTAAGAAACCGCGCGCCGAACTTGACCGCGACTTCCTGGACGATCTCGATAACTGGCGGATTCTACTGGCGCGGAATATCGCCCTGCGCAATCCGCAGCTCTCCGAGCGTGAATTGAATTACGCCGTGCAATTGACTATTGATCGTCTAATTTTTCTGCGTATGAGTGAAGACCGTGGACTCGAAACGCAAAATCCACTTCAAGCACTACTGAATGGCGAACATGTTTATCCGCGTCTGGTCGAGATTTATTATCGCGCCGACGAACGTTATAATTCCGGGCTGTTTCACTTTAATGTAAAGGACGGCCCAAATCCCGATACCATCACGCCGACGCTGACAATTGACGATAAATTGCTGAAAGAGATTATCCGCAATCTCTATTATCCCGAATGTCCTTATGAATTTAGCGTCCTGCCGGTGGAAGTGCTTGGCAATGCTTACGAGCAATTTCTTGGAAAGCGCATTTCGCTAACCGCCGGACATCATGCCCGCATCGAAGAAAAACCGGA